>CALBTN010000154.1 GCA_937967345.1 uncultured Rubrivivax sp.
CCTCGTTGCGCACGAAGGTCTTGATCGCCAGCCGGCGCTGCGGCGCGGTGGCGATCACGCTCAGGTCGCGCAGGCCTTCCAGTGCCATGCCCAGCGTGCGCGGGATCGGCGTCGCGGTCAGCGTCAGCACGTCGACCTCGGCGCGCAGCGCCTTCATCTGCTCCTTGTGGCGCACACCGAAGCGGTGCTCCTCGTCGATGATCAGCAGGCCCAGGCGCTTGAACTTCACCGTCTGGCTCAAGAGCTTGTGCGTGCCGACGACGATGTCGACCGTGCCGTCCTCGATGCCCTGCATCGCCAGTGCCACCTCCTTGGCCGAGCGGAAGCGCGACATCTCCGCCACCTTCACCGGCCACTTGCCGAAGCGGTCGACCAGCGTCTGGTAGTGCTGCTCGGCCAGCAGCGTGGTCGGCGCCAGGATCGCCACCTGCTTGCCGCCGTGCACCGCGACGAAGGCGGCGCGCAGCGCGACCTCGGTCTTGCCGAAGCCGACATCGCCGCACACCAGCCGGTCCATCGGCTTCGGGCTGATCAGGTCCTGCACCACGGCGTGGATCGCGGCGCGCTGGTCGGCGGTTTCCTCGAAGCCGAAGCTGGCGGCGAAGGCTTCGTAGTCGTGGGGGCTGAAGCGGTGCGCGAAGCCCTCGCGCGCGGCGCGGCGGGCGTACAGGTTCAGCAACTCCGCCGCGGTGTCGCGCACCTGCTCGGCGGCCTTGCGCCGCGCCTTGTCCCACTGGCCGCTGCCAAGTTTGTGCAGTGGTGCTTCGTCGGCGCTGACGCCGGTGTAGCGGCTGATCAGGTGCAGCTGGCTCACCGGCACGTACAGCAGCGCCTTGTCGGCGTACTCCAGGTGTAAGAACTCGCCGGGGCCGCCGTCCAGGTCGATGGTGATCAGCCCCTGGTAGCGGCCGATGCCGTGGTTGGCGTGCACCACCGGGTCGCCGACCTTCAGCTCCGACAGGTCCTTGATCAGCGCGTCGACGTTGCTGGTCTGCTCCTGCTTGCGGCGGCGCCGCGCTTCGCGCGTGGTGGCGAAGAGCTCGGTCTCGGTGATGAACTGGATCGAGACCGCGGCATCGGGTTCGTGCCAGTGAAAGCCGGCGGCCAGCGGTGCCGCGGTGATCGCGACCTTCTCGTCGCCGGTCTGGAATTCGGCCAGCGAGGCGACGCTGGGCACGTCGATGCGGTGGTCGCGCAGCAGTTCGAGCAGGCTTTCGCGCCGGCCCTCGCTTTCGGCCAGCAGCAGCACGCGGTGCGGCGTGGCCTGCAGGTGCTTTTCCAGCGCCGCCAGCGGCTCGGTGGCGCCGCGCGCGACGCTGACGTCGGGCAGCGGCCGCGCCCAGTCCAGCTCGCCGCTGCCGCGCAGCGTCAGCGTCGCGTGCTCGGCGGTGCGGGTGAAGAAGTCCTCGACGCGCAGGAACAGCTCCTGCGGCGGCAGGATCGGCCGCTCGGGGTCGTGCTGCAGGAAGCGGTGGCGCTCGCGCGTGTCGGTCCAGAACTGCTGCAGCGCCTGGTCGATCTCGCCGTGCAGCACCAGCGCGGCGTCGGGGCCTGCGTAGTCGAAGATCGTCGCCGTGGTCTCGAAGAACAGCGGCAGGTAGTACTCGATGCCGGCGGTGGCGATGCCGGCGCCGATGTCTTTGTAGATGCGGTGGCGGCTGGAATCACCTTCGATGCGCTCACGCCAGCGCGCGCGAAAGGCGTTGCGCGCGGCCTCGTCCATCGGGAACTCGCGCCCCGGCAGCAGCCGCACCTCGGGCACCGGGTACAGGCTGCGCTGGGTGTCGGGGTCGAAGGCGCGGATCGAATCGACCTCGTCGCCGAACAGGTCGACGCGGTAGGGCACCGGCGAGCCCATCGGGTAGAGGTCGATCAACCCGCCGCGCACCGCGTATTCGCCGGGCGAGACCACCTGGCTGACGTGCTGGTAGCCGGCCAGCGTCAGCTGGCCCTTCAGCGCGGCTTCGTCCAGCCGCATCTTCTGCTTGAAGTGGAAGGTGTAGCCGGCGACGAACGATGGCGGCGCGAGGCGCGCCAGCGCGGTGCTGGCCGGCAGCAGCAGCACGTCCAGATCACCGGAGCGCACGCGCCATAGCGTGGCCAGCCGCTCGGAGATCAAATCCTGGTGCGGCGAGAAGCTGTCATAGGGCAGCGTCTCCCAGTCGGGGAACAGCGCGACGCGCAGCCCGGGCGCGAAGAACGGCAGCTCGTCGGCCAGCCGCTGCGCGTCGGCGGCGTCGGCGGTGACGACGCCCAGCAGCTGGCCTGCGGCCTTGCGCGCGAGGGCGTGGTGGGCCAGCAGCAGCGCGTCGGCCGAGCCGGGCGGGCGCGGCAGCTGATAACGCTTGCCGCGGGCGATGGCGGGAATCTGCATGGTGCGCGTCGCAAACACAAAAAGCCCGGCAACGGCGGTTGCGGGGCGTTGCGGCATTGTAGGCAGCGGGTTGGTTTGGGCAGTGGCGGGGCAGTGCTGTCAACAAGGCCAGCAAGGGCGCTTGCGCAGCCGCCGTGATGCACCTACACTTGTACAACTTCATGTCCTGGTTTGTGGCCATGCCTACCGCCAACATCCACGAAGTGCGCGAGAACCTTGCCGAGTACCTGGCGGCGGCCGAGCGCGGCGAGGAGGTGCTGATCTGCCGGCGCAACCAGCCGGTGGCGCGCCTTGTGGCGCTGGCGCCGGCCACGCCGCGGCGGCGCCGGCCGATCGGGCTGGCGGCCGACGCCGGCCAGGCCCTGCCCGAGGCCTTCTGGGAGCCGCTGCCCGACGAGCTGGGCGCGGCGCTGGCCGGGCAGATCGAGTCGGACACCGACGCGCTGCGCTGAACCGTCGTGACGTCGTGAAGCTGCTGCTCGACACCTGCACCTTCCTGTGGGCGGTGCGCGGCGACGCCCGGCTCAGCAGCGCCGCCGCGGCGCTGTTTCGCGACCCGGCGAACGAGGTCTACCTGTCGTCGGTGTCGGCCTGGGAGATCGCGGTCAAGCACCGGCTGGGCAAGCTGCCGCTGGCCGACCCGCCCGCGGCCTACGTGCCGCGCGAGCGCGAACGCCACGGCATCGACGCGCTGGCGCTGGACGAGGCCGCGACGCTGATGCTCGACAAGCTGCCTGCCGTGCACACCGACCCCTTTGACCGGCTGCTGGTGTGCCAGGCGATCCGCCATGGCCTGACGCTGCTGACGCCCGATCCGTCGATCCACCGCTACCCGGTGCCGGCGCAATGGTGAACGCGGCGCGTCTGTATGCGTTGGTGCCCTGTGCCGGCGTCGGCGAGCGCGCCGGGCTGGGCGCACCGAAGCAGTACGCGCAGATCGCCGGGCGCTCGCTGGTGGCGCACACGCTGATGGCGCTGCGGCAGGTGGCGCGACTGCAGGCCACGCTGGTGGTGCTGGCGCCGGGTGATGCGCAGTTCGCGCTTCGGGCCGGGCCGCCAGTTGCCGAGCACGACTGGGCCGCGAACTGCGGTGGCGCCACGCGTGCCGAGACCGTCACCAACGGGCTGACCGAGCTGCAGCGGCGCGGCGCGCGTGATGACGACTGGGTGCTGGTGCACGACGCCGCGCGCTGCCTGCTGCGCCCGGCCTGGGTCGACCGGCTGATCGATGCCTGCCTTGGCGACGACGTCGGCGGCCTGCTCGCGCTGCCGCTGGCCGATACGCTGAAGCGCGCCGAGGCCGGCCGCGCGCAGTGCACGCTGCCGCGCAGCGACAAGTGGGCGGCGCAGACGCCGCAGATGTTTCGCATCGGGCTGCTGCAGCGCGCGCTGCAGCACGCAGGGGCCGAGGTCACCGACGAAGCCAGCGCGGTCGAGGCGCTGGGGCTGCAGCCGCTGCTCGTGCCGGGCGAACTGGAGAACTTCAAGATCACCTGGCCGGCCGACCTGGAGCTGGCCGCGCGGCTGTTGAGCGCCCGGGAGAACACCAGATGAAACTGCGGCAATTGGGTGGGGCGCAGCCATGAGGCTGCGGCAATGGTGTGGAGCGCAGCCATGAAGCTGCGCGTGGGCGAGGGCTGGGACACGCACGCGCTGGTGGCCGGGCGGCCGCTGGTGCTGGGCGGCGTGCGCATCGAGCACAGTCACGGGCTGCTCGGCCATTCGGACGCCGACGCGCTGCTGCACGCGATCACCGATGCGCTGCTCGGCGCGGCCGGGCTGGGTGACATCGGCCGCCACTTCCCCGACACCGACGCCGCGTTCAAGGGCGCCGACTCGCACACCTTGCTGGCCGAGGCCGCGCGGCGCGTGCGTGCCGCCGGCTGGGCCATCGTCAACGTCGACAGCACCATCGTCGCGCAGGCGCCGAAGATGGCGCCGCACATCGCGGCGATGCGCGCGCGCATCGCCAAGGCGCTGGACATCGATGCGGCCGATGTCAACGTCAAGGCCAAGACGGCCGAGCGCATGGGCCCGGTGGGCGAGGGCCGCGCGATCGAGGCGCGTGCGGTGTGCCTGCTGCAGCGCGCGTAGCGCGGCCGCTACGGCGACGGCGCCAGCCGCAGCCGCAGCCGCGCGACGAGCCCGCCGTCGTTGGCGTTGTTCAGCTGCAGCGAGCCGCCCATGCGCTGCAGTGACTTCTCCACGATCGCCAGCCCCAGCCCGGCGCCGGTGGCCGCGGTGCGTGCGGCGTCGCCGCGGTAGAACGGCGTGGTCAGTTCGCCGAGCTTTTCGGCGGCGACACCGGCGCCGTGGTCGCGCACGCTGACGACCACCCAGTGCCCGCTGCGCTCATGGCTGATCTCGACATCGGCCACGCCGCTGTTGCTGCCGCGGCCATAGCGGCGCGCGTTCTCGAACAGGTTGGCGAACACGCGCCCCAGTTCGGTGTCGTCGGCCATCACCGCCAGCCCGGCGGGCAGGTTCGACGCGATGCGGATGTCGCTCGGGTCGCGCAGCGGCAGCGCCTCGCGCTCGATCAGCGGCACCAGCGGCACCGGGCGCAGCTGGGTGTCGCCAGGGCGCGCGTAGTCCATGAACTTGTCGATGATCGCGTCGAGCTGCTCGATGTCCAGCGCCATGTTGCGCTTGGCCTCCTCGTTGCCCACGCTCATCTCGGTTTCCAGCCGCAGCCGCGCCAGCGGCGTGCGCAGGTCGTGGCTGATGCCGGCCAGCATCA
>CALBTN010000155.1 GCA_937967345.1 uncultured Rubrivivax sp.
CCCCTCGGCCACGCTGCCGTCGGGCCGGCGCGCCGGCCGCCTCTCGTAGCGCACGCCATCGCGCGCCCAATCGGCAACCAGGTCGTGGTTGATCAGCTCGCGCAGCGTGGCCTTGGGTTCGGGGGCGTTCATGGTGGCTCGGTTCCTCGTGATTGACCTGGGACAGTGGGCGCGCGGCGCCGGCTTGACCGGCCAGCTTGACCGGCTTGGGCCCCGCTGCTATTGTTGCATTATGGTACCGCAATACGTTTTTAGCGATTCTCCGGGCGATCATTCGAGAAAACCTTGATCTGCTTCAGATCGCGCGCAGCGCTTCGGCGCTTCACTTCCGCCATCGCCTCGTTCAACCCTCGCCTCGCCGAAGGAGCCTTCAGTGCAGCCTTCTTCCCTCAACGATGACGCCGCCCAACCGCGCCGGGCCAGCGTGTCGCTGGCGCTGGCCGGCAGCGGCGGCAGCGGCGTGATGACCGCCGGCACCATGCTGCTGGACGCCGCCGCGCGCGCCGGGCTGTACGGCCTGTTCGTGCGCACCAGCGGGCCGCAGATCCGCGGCGGCGAGGCCGCGGCGCTGATGCGCCTGGCGCGCCGGCCGCTGGACGCGCTGGACGACGCCTTCGACCTGCTGCTGGCGATGGACTGGCAAAACGTCAACCGCTTCGCCGACGAGATTCCGCTGCACGCCGGCAGCCTGATCGTCGGCGACGCCGACGAGGGCGAGCCTCCGGCGGTGTTCACCGCGTGCGGCGCGCGACACGTGGCGCTGCCGCTGAAGAAGATCGCCAAGTCGATTCCCGGCAGCTGGACCAACATGCTGGCGCTGGGCCTGGCCGGCGGGCTGGCCGGCATCCCGGCCGAGGCGCTGCAAGCCGCGCTGCGCGCGTCATGGAAGCGCGGCGAGACCCAGCTGCAGGCCAACCTCGCGGCGCTGCAGCGCGGTCTGGACGAAGCGGCGCAGCTGGCCGAATGCGGCATGGCGCGGCTGCCCGAGGGCCCGGCCGCCAGCACGCCGCGCTGGCTGATCAGCGGCAACGAGGCGGCCGGCTTCGGCGCTTTGCGCGGCGGCGTGCGCTTCGTCGCCGCCTACCCGATCACCCCGGCCACCGAGCTGCTGGAGTGGATGGCGCCAGCGCTGGCGCAGGTCGGCGGCACGCTGCTGCAGGCCGAGGACGAGCTGGCCTCGGTCAACATGATCATCGGCGCGGCCTACGGCGGCGTGCCCTCGCTCACCGCCACCGCCGGGCCGGGGTTGTCGCTGATGACCGAGGCGCTGGGCCTGGCGGTCAGCGCCGAGGTGCCGATCGTCGTCGTCGACGTCATGCGCGGCGGGCCGTCCACCGGCATCCCGGCCAAGAGCGAGCAAAGCGACCTGGCCTTCGCCGTCAGCGGCCTGCACGGCGATGCGCCGCGCCTGGTGCTGGCGCCCAACTCGATCGCCGACTGCATCGCCACCACGCACTGGGCGGTGCAACTGGCCGAGGCGCTGCAGGCGCCGGCGATCGTGCTGTCGGACCAGTTCATGGGCCAGTCGCGCGCCATCATCGACCGCCCGGCCGACGACGCCGCGGTCGCGCAGCGGCTGACCGCGGCCGGCCACACGCCCGACTACAAGCGCTACCGCGACACCCCCTCGGGCGTGTCGCCGATGGCCATTCCGGGCACGCCGGGCGTGACCTACACCGCCGACGGGCTGGAGCACACCGAGCTCGGCGTGCCCAGCAGCCAGGCGCGCGACCACCGGCTGCAGCTGGACAAGCGCGAGCGCAAGCTGGCGCTGTACGACTACGGGCCGCGCTGGGCCGACATCGAACGGCCGGCCGGCGGCAGCGAGCTGGCCGTCATCACCTTCGGCTCGGTCACCGGCAGCGTGCGCGAGGCGGTGGCGCGCGCGGCCGCGCAGGGCGTGGCGGTGCGGCTGATCAGCCTGCGGCTGCTGGCGCCGGCGCTGCCCGAGCGCATGGACGACGCGCTGGCCGGCGTACGTCAGGTGTTGGTGGTCGAGCAAAACCACGGCGCGCAGCTGCTGCGCTACCTGCGCGCGATGTACGACCTGCCCGGCAAGGCGGCCAGCTTCCACCGCCCGGGGCCGCTGCCGCTGCGCGCCGCCGAGCTGACCGCCGCCATCGTCGAGTGGGCCCGCGCCCACCAAGCCGAGAAGGAAACCGCATGAACGACGTGTGTCCCCCGCCGGCGGTGCTGACCGCGGCGAACTACAAGTCCGGCACCAAACCGGTGTGGTGCCCCGGATGCGGCGACTTCACCGTGCTGGGCGCGATCACCAAGGCGCTGGCCAGCCTGCAGCTGCCGCCGCACGAGGTGGCGGTGGTGTCGGGCATCGGCTGCAGCTCGCGCATCCCGGCCTACACCAGCTGCTACGGCTTTCACGGCGTGCACGGCCGCGCGCTGGCCGCCGGCACCGGGCTGAAGGTGGCGCGGCCCGACCTCACGGTGCTGGTCACCGGCGGCGACGGCGACGGCTACTCGATCGGCGGCAACCACTTCCTGCACGCCTGCCGGCGCAACGTGGACCTCACCTACCTGGTGATGGACAACCACGTCTACGGCATGACCAAGGGCCAGGCCTCGCCGACCACCGAGCCCGATTGGGACAACAAGCTCGCCCCCGGCGGCACCGGCATCCGCTCGTTCCACCCGCTGGTGATCGCGCTGGCCGCGGGTGCCAGCTTCGTCGCGCGCGGCTTCTCGGGCGACCCCAACGGCACCGCCGACATCATCGCGCGCGGCATCCGCCACCCAGGGTTTGCGTTCATCGAGGTCCTGAGCCCGTGCGTGACCTTCCGCCCCGAGCAGCGCGAGTGGAAGTCGCAGGTGCACGCCGCGTCGGTGGAGGTCACCGACGACCCCGTGCGCGCGGCGAAGCGCATCATGACCGACGACGGCATGAACATCGGCGTGCTCTACGCGCGCGACCGCAAGCCCTATGTGGCGGCACGCAATCCGGCACCGCGCACGGTGGCCGAGGTTGCGGCGGAGTTCGAACTGTGAGCGCGGCGATGAGGGCCGGCGCGCCGCGCACGCTGCAAGACTTCATGGCGCAGGCGCTGGCGATGGAGCGCGAGGCGGTAGCGCGCTACAGCGAGTTCGCCGACTCGATGGAGATGCACAACAACCGCGAGGTCGCCGCGCTGTTTCGCACCATGGCCGGCTACGAGGCCAAGCACGCGGCGCAGATCATGGCGCAGATGGGCTGGAGCAGCGACCCGCCGCCGCCGCCCGCCGGCTACGGCTGGCCCGACCTGGAAGCGCCCGAGACCGTGCCGATCGACGAGGCGCACTACCTGATGCAGCCGTGGCATGCGCTGCAACTTGCGCTGGCCGCCGAGCAGCGCGCGATGGACTTCTTCGGCCGTCTGGCCGAGGCCGCCACCAACGACGAAGTGCGGCGCGCGGCGCTCGAGCTGCAGGAAGAAGAACGCGAGCACGTCGAACTGGTGCGCGCCTGGCTGAAGAAGGTACCCGAGCCGGACCCCGACTGGGCGATCGACCCCGACCCGCCGCGCTATACCGACTGACTCGACTGACTCGACTGACGAAGCGGAGATCGTCCATGCAAGTGCTGATGCCCCCCGGCTGGGACGCACCGATCGGCTACGCCAACGGCATCGCGGTGGACGCCGGGCGCATCGTCTTCGTCGCCGGCCAGGTCGGCTGGAATGCGCAGCAGAAGTTCGAGTCGGAGCAGATCGCGCCGCAGTTCGAGCAGGCGCTGAAGAACGTGCTGGCGGTGCTGGCGCAAGCCGGCGGCCAGCCGCAGCACATCTGCCGCATGACCGCCTACTGCTGCGACAAGCCGGGCTACCTGGCGGCACGCGCGCAGATCGGCCAGACCTGGCGCGAGCTGATGGGCAAGCACTTCCCGGCGATGAGCATGATCTTCGTGTCCGACCTGCTGGACAGCCCCGGCAAGATCGAACTGGAAGCGACCGCGGTGCTGCCGCGGGATTGAGCCCGGCTTGCGCTCGAGGGCGGGCAGATGCTGCGGCGGCTGTCGGCGCATTGCTGCCCTTCATCAGCAGCCGCCGAGCTCTCACTGACGCCCAGGTCCGGACCGTCGATGCCGCCAGGTGAAGGCTCCGCCAAGACTGTCAGCGGCCCTTGGCTTCTTCAGATTGCTGCCGCTACGTCAAAGCTCAGCGGCAGACCAAAGGGCGCGAAGCGGCCTTTGGTCTGTGCGTTGCAGCGACCTGTTGGGCGTCACTCTCGCAAGGCGCTCGTGAACTCTTCCGGCGACACGTTCGCCTGCCGCAGCACGCCAGACAGCGTGCCGACCTTGACCTCGGCGTGCACGGGTACAACGCAGCCCTTGGATTCGCGCCTCATGATGACGTGACTTCCGCTCTGCCGGACCTTGGCGAAACCAAGACGTTCGAGTGCGCGAACGACGTCTGCCCCGGACACGCGAGGCAGCTTAGGCATGCAACGGCTCGGGGATGGTAAACATGGTGACCACCGGATGCCCGGTGTTGCCCAGCGGAAACTCCGACAGGTAGAGGGCAGTAGCTTGGCGCAGGTTGGCTACCGCCTCCTCCACCGTTTCGCCTTGTGTAGTGGTCCCGGTCTCGGGATTCAGGGCGACGAAGCCGCCTTCCTCGGCAGGCGTGAGGATCGCAGTCAGTTCCATGATTCAGCTCCTGAGTGCCACAGACCGATTGTCGCGCGCTCGACGTGACGCCCAACGTTCGCGGTAACCGGCACGCAGCGGCGTGACGCGCTTGGGCCAGAATGAAATGAGGCCCAAGCATGGCATGCCGTTGCGTGTCCGGTTGACCAAGGGGTTAGGCCCCGCTGGTGCGAAGGAATGAGTACGCCTTGGCAAGAAACTCATCACAGGCGCGATCAGCGTTCGTGTACGCGGCAATCACTGCGGATTGGCTTGGGCAAGGAGCCGCGGTGTCGATGCCTTTTGCGATCACGACGTCTGTGTAGACCGAGCCAAGGCGGTCCTTGGTCGCGACGACTCCTTCAAGCTGATTCTTGAGTTCCGGGAAGTAGATCTCAACAACTGTTCGAAGATCGTCCAGAGGCACTCGCTCAGTGTCTCTGTCCTTCTCCGGCATTCGCCCAGTAGCCAATATCTGAAGCGCTTCTCCGTACGTTGCGCGGATCGACGCGCTCACTCTGTTCAGCAGCTTGCACGCTTCTTCGAGTTTGGGCTTGTTAACTTCGATCATGTCTTCGCGAGCCGCGGATGCGCGGCGAAGTGGGTGTTTGCGGGGCCTAACGACTGAGTTCAGCCGACCCGCAGCGGCGGGACGCCGCTGCGGGTCGGCTGCAACGACCGGTTGGGCCTCAGCCCAAGTGCACAGCCCAGACTACCCAGGAGTTTGAAAGCTCTGCAGGATGCCGTTCTCAAGATACAGGTACTGGTCGTCTCCAGCCTTGGGTCGCCGGTAGATCCACTGCTCATGGACCGTTCGTGAATTTACTGAACGATTGATCTTGTCCGGCTCACCCCATGAGCGCACGACTTCTTTCGCAGTCATGCCAATGATGACTTGGTTCCGATTGACGGCGAGTTCGATTCTCGCTCGGCGGGCGTCTTCCGGGGTAGGCGAAGCAACGCCCTTGATTTCGCGTCCTCCAGCGCATGGCTTCTGCTGATACACGGTGGCACCGTCGACCGTGCACCGGTACATCTGCGCCTGCACATCTTCGTGCGCTGTCGCTACCAAGGCCAGACACAGAAGCGAGATGCGCATAGTTGACCTCCCGATGGCTCAGGCGATAGCTTGTCACAAGACGCGCGCTCTGAGGCCCAACGTGTTCTAGGGCGCAGTCTTGCGCCCCTATTCGGATAGTGGCGCGGTATTGCGCCCGTATCCGGTTAGTGGCGCAGTTGTTGCGCCCAGTGCCCATCGTTTTACGCGGGCATGGTAGCAAGCTGATGACTTGGCTGATCGGGGTGATCGGCGGCTCCCGCTGCACAGCGACCACTGGCGACTGCGATGGCTACGCACGCTCAGGGACGGAAGCGTGAGCCGATCGTCGCGCGGCCAATGTCAGCGATTCGCCGTGAGCGACCCTGCCGCGAGGCGCCGTTCTACGCCGGCGCCACCGCCTTCGCGCGCAGATCACGCACCCGCACCGCCTTTCCCTGCGAGCGCGGCAGGCTGCCCGGGGCGGACACCACCAGGTCGGCGCTGACGCCGATCATCGACTTGATGTGGCGCACCGCCTCGGCCTCGAGCATGGGCCAGCTTTCCAGCGGCACGCCGGGCTCGGCCTCGACCTCGACGCGCAGGTGGTCGAGCACGCCTTCGCGGCTGACCACGATCTGGTAGTTCGGCGACAACCCGGCGCGGCCGACCAGCACCGCCTCGATCTGCGACGGGTAGACGTTGACGCCGCGGATGATCAGCATGTCGTCGCTGCGCCCG
>CALBTN010000156.1 GCA_937967345.1 uncultured Rubrivivax sp.
TACCAGACCATCGACAGCGCACCGGCCGCGACTCCGCCCAGCGCGAAGTAAAAGACGATGCGCGGTTCGGGTTCGCCGCGCCGGCCCAGCGCGGTCACCTGCAGGTAGGCCATCGCCGCCAGCATGCCCGACAGCAGCCCGGCCAGGCCGTACCACAGCTGGTGCGCAGCCACCGTCGGGCGCAGCACCAGCGCCACCCCGGCAAAGCCGGCGAGCACCGCAGCAATCAGCCGCGCGTCGACCTGGGCCGCGCCAAGCAGCACCGAGCCGCCCAGCAAGAACAGCGCCATCCACACCGACGACAGGTAGTTCAGCGTGACCGCGGTGGCCAGCGGCAAGCCGCCGATCGCATAGAACCACAGCCCCAGCGCGAGTACGCCGCACAGGCTGCGCCAGAAGTGCATCGCCGGCACGCGGGTGCGCAAGCTGCTGCGCTGCGCGCGGGTCACCGCATAGGCGACCAGCATGCCGACCAAGCCGCGGTAGAAGACGATCTCGCCGGCCGGGTACAGCGCCGAGGCCAGCTTGACGCACACGCCCATGGTGGCGAACAGCAGCGACGCACCGAGCATCAGCAGCGGCGCGTGCAGCCGCGATTCGGGCGCGAGCTTCACTTCGGGTGCGCTCGGCTCGGCAGGCGGGCGAGCGCGGCGGCCGGGGCCGCACCGGTTGCGCGCGCCGGCTCGGTCATGCCGGCCGCCCTAGCGCGGCGCCATTTCGCGCCGGTACCACTCGTGAAAGTGCTGCATGCCGTCTTCCATCGGGCTTTGGTACGGGCCGAACTCGTCGTCGCCGCGCGCGGCCAGCGCCTGGCGCCCGCCGTCCATGCGTTGCGCGATCTCGTCGTCCTCGATGCAGGTCTCCATGTAGGCCGCCTGCTGGCTTTCGACGAACTCGCGCTCGAAGGCGACGATTTCCTCGGGGTAGTAGAACTCGATCATGTTCAGCGTGCGCTGCGGCCCGCGCGGGTGCAGTGTGGACACCACCAGCACTTGCGGATACCACTCGACCATGATGTTCGGGTACAGCGTCAGCCAGATCGCGCCGTGTGGCGGCGTGTTGTCGCCGACGTAGGCGCGCAGCGCGTCCTGCCAGCGTCGGTACACCGGCGAGCCGGCGCGCGTCAGCGACGGCTGCAGGCCCACGGTCTGCACCGAATGGTGTTCGCCGAACTCCCAGCGCAGGTCATCGCAGGTGACCAGCCCGCCCAGCCCGGGGTGGAACGGGCCGACGTGGTAGTCCTCGAGGTAGACCTCGATGAAGGTCTTCCAGTTGTAGTCGCACTCGTGCAGTTCGATGCGGTCGAGCACGTAGCCGCTGAAGTCCAGATCGGCACTGGCGCTGCAGCCGGCCAGCGCGGTACGCACGTCGCGCCCGCGATCGTCGAACACCAGCCCCTGCCACTGGTGCACCGGGTAGGTGTTCAGGTGCAGGCACGGGTCCGACGCGAAGTGCGGCGCGCCGGCCAGCTTGCCGTCCAGCGTGTAGGTCCAGCGGTGGATCGGGCACACCACGTGCTCGCGCGTGTGGCCGCGCCCGCGCAGCATCAGCGCCTGGCGGTGGCGGCACACGTTGGACATCAGGCGCAGGCCCTGCGCGTCGCGCAGCAGCACGCGGCCTTCGCCTTCGTGCGCCAGGGTATGGAAGTCGCCGGGCTGGGTGGCCCACAACTCGTGGCCGGCGTAACGCGGGCCGGGGTCGAAGATGCGCGTGCGCTCGGCCGCGTACACGGCTTCGTCGAAATAACTTGTTGCGCAAAGTTGCGTGCGGCTGCGCTCGAGAGCTGTGAGACTGATGCTCAGGTCCGACATGATCCGAAGATCTCCATGAGTGGGTATGTCAGCCACCCATCCGGTGGCCCCGCGGATGGGTTAGATGCGGCTGCGTCGCGCTGGGCGGCGCAGGCGAACGCGGGATTTTAGCCGGTGTCAATCCCGCGCCGCGCCGGGTGCATGCCCGCCTGCCAGACGCCGCGGCCCGCGCCGACTAAAATCGCCGGCCGCCGCAGTGCGCTGCCCTTGAACGCTTTCTTGTCGCCCGTTGCCGTCCGCCATGTCACCGAGTCCCTGTCCTGTCGTGCCCGATGCGCTCAGCTACGAGCAGGCGCTGGCCGAGCTGGAAGCCCTGGTGCAGGCAATGGAAGCCGGCAAGATGCCGCTGGACCAGCTGCTCGACAGCTACCGCCGTGGCGCCGAGCTGCTGCAGCTGTGCCGCGGCCGGCTGCAGGTGGTCGAAGACCAGGTCCGGCTGCTCGAGGACGGTCAGCTCAAACCATGGATGCCGGCATGAGGCCGCCGTTGCGCTGCATGAGCGTGCTGTGGCCGGCGGCGGCCCGCCGGGCCGAGGGGGCGCGTTGAGCCTGCGCGAGCACGCGCTCGGCGAGCCGCACCTGGCCGTTGCGGGCTTCGATGCGTGGATGCGCGCCGAGCTCGACGCCGTCGAGCAGGCGCTGCAGGCCTGGGTGCCCGAAGACGCGCCCGCCGGCCTGGGCCAGGCGATGCGCTACGGCGTGCTCGACGGCGGCAAGCGGCTGCGCCCGCTGCTGGTGCTGGCGTCGTGCGTGGCGGTGCGCGGGGCGCGCGAGGCGGCGCTGCGCGCCGCGGTGGCGGTGGAGCTGATCCATGCCTATTCGCTGGTGCACGACGACATGCCGTGCATGGACAACGACGTGCTGCGCCGGGGCAAACCCACGGTGCATGTGCGCTACGGCCAGGCGCAGGCGATGCTGGCCGGCGACGCGATGCAGGCGCTGGCCTTCGAGGTGCTGACGCCGCAGCCCGGCGAAGCGCAGGCGGTCGGGGGCGCCGGCACGGTGGCCCCGGCGCTGCAGGCGCGGCTGTGCGCGCTGCTGGCGCGCTCGGCCGGTCACGCCGGCATGGCCGGCGGCCAGGCCATCGACCTGGCCAGCATCGGCAGGCCGCTGGACGAGCACGCGTTGCGCGACATGCACCGGCGCAAGACCGGCGCGCTGCTGCAAGCCAGCGTGCTGATGGGCGCGGCCTGCGGCGAGTGCAGTGCCAAGGCCTGGGCCGCGCTGTCCGACTACGGCGCGGCGCTGGGGCTGGCGTTCCAGGTGGTCGACGACATCCTCGACGTCACCCAGGAATCGCACACGCTGGGCAAGACCGCCGGCAAGGACCTGAACGACAACAAGCCGACCTATGTCTCGGTGCTGGGCCTGCCGGCCGCGCGGCACCAGGCGGCGCAACTGCGCGACGCGGCACAGCAGGCGCTGCGCCGCAGCGAACTGGCCGATACCTCGACGCTGGCGCAACTGGCCGACATGGTGGTCGAGCGCGACAACTGAACCGCCCGCAAGGCGAAGTCATCGATGAAGAACAACTTTCCCCTGCTCGAAAGCGTCGCCAGCCCGGCCGACCTGCGCCGCATGTCGCGCGCCGAGCTGAAGGTGCTGGCGGCCGAGCTGCGCGATTTCGTGCTCAAGAGCGTCAGCGAAACCGGCGGCCACCTCGGCAGCAACCTCGGCACGGTGGAGCTGACGGTGGCGCTGCACCACGTGTTCGACACGCCGCGCGACCGCATCGTGTGGGACGTGGGCCACCAGACCTACCCGCACAAGGTGCTGACCGGCCGGCGCGAGGCGATGGCCGGGCTGCGCCAGCTGGGCGGCATCGCCGGCTTTCCGCGCCGCGAGGAAAGCGAATACGACACCTTCGGCACCGGGCACTCGTCGACCTCGATCTCGGCCGCGCTGGGCATGGCGCTGGCAGCCAAGCTCAAGGGCGAGGAGCGGCGCTTCGTGGCCGTCATCGGCGACGGCGCGATGACCGCCGGCATGGCCTTCGAGGCGCTGAACAACGCCGGCGTCGCGCATGCCGGCGTGCTGGCCGACATGCTGGTGGTGCTCAACGACAACGACATGTCGATCAGCCCGCCGGTGGGCGCGCTGAACAAGCATCTGGCGCGGCTGCTCAGCGGGCGCTTCTATGCGTCGGCGCGCGAAGGCGCCAAGAGCGTGCTGAAGAACACGCCGCTGTACGAGCTGGCGCGCCGTTTCGAGGAGCACGCCAAGGGCATGGTGGTGCCGGGCACGATCTTCGAGGAGTTCGGCTTCAACTACGTCGGCCCGATCGACGGCCACGACCTGGACGCGCTGATCCCGACGCTGGAGAACCTGCGCTCGGCGCGCGGGCCGCAGTTCCTGCACATCGTCACCAAGAAGGGCCAGGGCTACAAGCTGGCCGAGGCCGACCCGGTGAAGTACCACGCCGCCAGCGGCAAGTTCAACCCGGCCGAAGGTTTCCCCAAGCCGACGGCGCCGGCCAAGCTCACCTTCACCCAGGTGTTCGGCCAGTGGCTGTGCGACATGGCCGACGTCGACCCGCGGCTGGTCGGCATCACGCCGGCGATGCGCGAGGGCTCGGGCATGGTCGAGTTCCACAAGCGCCACCCCAGGCGCTACTACGACGTCGGCATCGCCGAGCAGCACGCGGTGACCTTCGCCGCCGGGCTGGCCTGCGAGGGCTGCAAGCCGGTGGTGGCGATCTACTCCACCTTCTTGCAGCGCGGCTACGACCAGCTGGTGCACGACGTGGCGATCCAGAACCTGCCGGTGGTGTTCGCGCTGGACCGTGCCGGTGTCGTCGGCGCCGACGGCGCCACCCACATCGGCGCCTACGACATCGCTTACATCCGCTGCGTGCCCAACATGAGCCTGATCGCCCCGGCCGACGAGGCCGAGTGCCGCCAGGCGCTGAGCAGCGCCTTCGCGCAGTCGCACCCGGTGGCGGTGCGCTACCCGCGCGGCGCCGGCGTGGGTGCGGTGGTTGGCACCGACCTGTCGCCGCTGCCTTGGGGCCAGGCCGAACTGCGCCGCAGCACCAGCCGCAACCATGCCGTGGGCGGGCCGCGCATCGCGATCCTGGCTTTCGGCCCGATGCTGTATCCGGCGCTGCAAGCAGCCGAGACGCTGGATGCCACCGTGGTCAACATGCGCTTCGTCAAGCCGCTGGACGAGGCGATGGTGCGAGAGATCGCGCGCAACCACGAGGCGATCGTCACGATCGAGGAGGGCAGCGTGATGGGCGGCGCCGGCAGTGCGGTGGCCGAGTGTCTGGCCGCCTCGGGGCTGACGCCACAGCTGCTGCAGCTGGGGCTGCCCGACCAGGTGATCGAACACGGCGACCCGGCCAAACTGCTGGCGCTGTGCGGGCTGGATGCCGCCGGCATCGAGCAGTCGGTCACGCGCCGCTTCGGCAGCCGGCTGAGCGTGGTGCGCCCGGCCGCGAACCATTGAGAGCCTGTGAACCGGCCCCTGCGACGATGAACCAGCTGAGCGACGCCCTGCACATCCCCGACACGCAAAGCGAGCGCGACGAGCGCCATCTGGCGATCCAGCGCGTGGGCATCAAGGACGTGCGCTACCCGCTGCAGCTGAAGGTGGCCGGCGCGGTGCAGACCACCGCCGCGCTGTGGGACCTGGACGTGGCGCTGCCGGCCGAGAAGAAGGGCACGCACATGTCGCGCTTCGTCGCCTGGCTGGAAGCGCTCGACCAGCCGCTGGACGCCGCCGGCCTGCGCCAGCGCCACGCGCAGATGCTGCAGCGGCTGGACGCCAGCGAAGGCCGCATCGAGGCGCGCTTCAGCTTCTTCCTGCGCAAACGCGCGCCGGTGTCGGGGCTGGCCAGCCTGCTCGACTACCAGGGCCGCTGGATCGCCGAGACCCGCTCGGGGCTCACCTCGGTGCATGCCGAGGT
>CALBTN010000157.1 GCA_937967345.1 uncultured Rubrivivax sp.
CCGCCTACATCACGCCCGCGATCGAGATCATCGACGCGCGCATCGAGCAGTTCGACCGCGACACCCGGGCCATGCGCAAGGTGTACGACACCATCAGCGACAACGCGGCCAACGCCGGCATCGTGGTTGGCGAGGGCGGCCCGGCGCATCCGGGCATGTACCGCGCCGACCCGCGCACCACCGACCGCCCGTGGTGCGGCGCCATCCTGCGCCTGAACGGCGCGGTCGAGGAAACCGGCCTGGCCGCCGGCGTGCAGGGCGACCCGGCCATCGGCGTCGCCTGGCTGGCCAACAAGCTCGCGCCCTGGGGCGAGCGGCTGGAGGCGGGCGAGATCGTGCTGGCCGGCAGCTTCACGCGGCCGGTGGCCGCCAGGGCCGGCGACCTGTTCGAAGCGGACTACGGTCCGCTAGGCTGCCTGCGCTTCAGGTTCGTTTGACGACCGAACGAGGAGACAAGACATGACCCATGCTTTCACGCGCCCCGCGCGCTTCAGCGAAGCCGAATGGCAGGCGCGCGTGCAGCTCGCGGCCTGCTACCGCATGTTCGCCCACCTGGGCTGGGCCGAGCTGATCTACAACCACATCTCGCTGCGCGTGCCCGGGCCGGACGATCACTTTTTGATCAACCCCTTCGGCCTGCACTACACCGAGGTCACCGCGTCGAACCTGGTCAAGGTGGACGTGGACGGCAATACCGTGGGCCACAGCGACTGGCCGATCAACCCGGCGGGCTTCACCTTCCACGGCGCCATCCACGCCACCCTGCCCGAGGCGCACTGCGTGATGCACGTGCACACCACGCCCACGCTGGCGGTGTGCTGCACCGACGAAGGCCTGTCCTTCACCAACTTCTACGCGGCGCAGCTCTGGGGCCAGGTGGCCTACCACGAGTTCGAGGGCATCACCGTGCACCGCGACGAGGGCGCGCGCATCCTGGCGTCCGCCGGCGGCAAGCCGGTGCTGCTGCTGCGCAACCACGGCCCGGTCGTCATCGGCCGCACGCTGGCGCAGGCCTTCAACCTCATGTGGCTGGTGCAGCGCGCCTGCGAAGTGCAGGTGGCCTCGCAGGCGCTGGGCAAGCTGCGGCCGATCGCCGTACCGGTGCTCGAAGGCTGCGTGCGGGACTCGCTCAACTTCAGTCCCAAGTTCGGCGCCGGCGAGGACTCGTTCGCGGCCATGCAGCGCGTGATCGACCGCATCGACCCGGGCTACCGCGCATGAACGATTCGCCTGTCTTCAAGAAGATCGCCGTTGTGGGCGTCGGCGCCATTGGCGGCCTGTTCGCGGGCTGGCTCGGCTCGCGCCTGCCGGCTGGCCAGGTGCAACTGTCGGCGGTGGCGCGGGGCGAGACGCTGCGCGCCCTGCGCGAGCGCGGCATGACCTGGGTCGATGCCGACGGCGCCGAGCACCGGGTGCCGCTGACCGCCAGCGACGATGCGGCCAGCCTTGGCGTGCAGGATCTGGTGATCGTCTCGGTCAAGGGCCCGGCCATGTCGGCCGTGGCGCCGGCCGTGCGCGCGCTCATGGGGCCGCACACCGTGGTGCTGGTGGCCATGAACGGCGTGCCCTGGTGGTTCTTCGACGGCCTGCCGGGCGAGGCGGCCGGCCTGCACCTGGCATCGGTCGACCCGGCCGGGGTCTGCGCGGCCGCGATTCCCACGGCGCAGGTCGTGGGCTGCGTGGTGCACGCCAGCGCTGCCGCGCCGCGGCCTGCGCGCGTTGAGCGCATCAAGAACAACCAGCTCATCATCGGCGAACCTGCCGGTGGCCTCTCGCCGCGCGTGCAGGCGCTGTCCGCGCTGTTCACGCAGGCCGGTTTCGCGGTCACCGCGTCCGAGCGCATCCAGCGCGACATCTGGTTCAAGCTCTGGGGCAACATGACCATGAACCCGGTCTCGGCGATCACCGGCGCGCCCTGCGACCGCATCCTCGACGACGAGCTGGTGCGGGGCTTTTGCAGCGCGGTGATGCGCGAGGCCCAGGCCATCGGCGCGCGCATCGGCATTCCCATCGACCAGGACCCTGACGAGCGCCATGCCGTCACGCGCCAGATGGGCTCGTTCAAGACCTCGATGCTGCAGGATGTCGAAGCCGGGCGCCCGATCGAGCTGGACGCGCTGGTCGGCGCGGTGCGCGAGATCGGCCGCCACCTGGGCGTGGCCACGCCCAGCATGGACGCGCTCATGGGCCTGGCGCGGCTGATGGGACAAATGCGCGGCCTTTATCCAGAATCCATCACCACCACACCATGAAGATTCCCCAGAACGCCTTCCGTGATGCCCTCAAGGCCGGCCGGCCCCAGATCGGCGTGGAGCGTGATGTTGAAGATGACGTCCTGCTT
>CALBTN010000158.1 GCA_937967345.1 uncultured Rubrivivax sp.
TCATCATGTTCATCTACCGCGACGAGTACTACAACAAGGACAGCAAGGAGCCGGGTGTCGCCGAGATCATCATCGCCAAGCAGCGCAATGGCCCGGTGGGCACGCTGAAGCTGACCTTCCTGAAGCCGCTGACGCGCTTTGACAACCTGGCGCACGGCGGCACTTCGGACTACTGATGGCGGGGTTGTGCATGCTGTATGAAAATACAGCATGTACCCGAGAATCCCGATCATCGCCTCGCCGCCGCAGGATGCTCAGCCGCGCAAGGGCCGTGGCACGACCTGGGATTTGCCGCACCGCTTCACGACGGCGCTGCGCGAGGACTTCGACGACGGTTGGGGCCGGTCCGAACCCGAAGGGCCGGATGCCGCGCAAGGGCCCGCCACGCAGATCGCCGAGGAGCACGCGCGCAGCATCCTCAGCGCCAACGACTCGCCCGACATCGGTTTCGACCTGTCGATCAACCCGTACCGTGGCTGCGAGCACGGCTGCATCTACTGCTATGCGCGGCCCACGCACGCTTTCCTGAGCCTGTCGCCGGGCATCGACTTCGAGACGCGCATCGTGGCCAAGGTCAATGCGGCCGAACGCCTGCGCCAGAGCTTCGCGCGCCAGGGCTACCAGGCGAAGATGCTCAACCTCGGCTCGGTCACCGACGCCTATCAGCCGGCCGAACGGCAGTTGCGCATCACCCGCGGCGTGGTCGAGGTGCTGGCCGAACACCGCCACGCGTTCTCGGTGATCACCAAGTCGACGCTGATCGAGCGCGACCTGGACTTGATCGCGCCCATGGCGCGCGATCGGCTGGTGGCGGTGTACCTGTCGATCACCACGCTCGATGCGCGACTGGCGCGGGTGATGGAGCCGCGCGCCGCGGCGCCGCGGCGGCGGCTGCAGACGATCGAGCGGTTGGCCGCGGCCGGGGTGCCGGTGGGGGTGAGCGTTTCGCCGGTGATTCCGTTCATCAACGAGCCCGAGCTCGAGCGCGTGCTGCAAGCGGCGCGCGATGCGGGCGCGACGCGTGCGTTCAGCATCGTGCTGCGCCTGCCGTGGGAGGTGAGTCCGTTGTTCCAGCACTGGCTGCAGCAGCACTTCCCAGAGCGCGCCCAGCGCGTGATGGCGCGTGTGCGCGAGATGCGCGACGGCCGCGACAACGATCCGCGCTTCGGCACGCGCATGCGCGGGCAGGGCGTGTGGGCCGAGTTGCTGCGCCAGCGCTTCGACAAGGCCTGCGCCCGGCTCGGGTTGAACCGCGAGCGCTTCGAGCTCGACCTGCGCGCTTTCAGGCCGCCGGCCGCGGCGCAGGGCAACCTGTTTGCCGCCGGCTGACGGCGACTGACGGCTACTTGAAGAGGTCCTTCACGCGGTCGGCCCAACTCTTCTCGCCCGGCGAATGGCGCTCGCCGCCCTTGCGCAGCGAATCGTCGAGTTCCTTCAGCAGCTTGCGCTGGTGCTCGGTGAGCTTGACCGGCGTTTCCACCGCGACGTGCACGTACAGGTCGCCGGGGTAGCTCGAACGCAGGCCCTTGATGCCCTTGCCGCGCAGGCGGAAGGTCTTGCCGTGCTGCGTGCCTTCGGGCAGGTCGATCTCGGCGTTGCCGCCCAGCGTGGGCACCTCGATCGTGCCGCCCAGCGCCGCGGTGGTCAGGCCCACCGGCGCGGTGCAGTGCAGGTCGTCGCCGTCGCGCTCGAAGATCTCGTGCTGCTTGACCCGGATCTCGATGTACAGGTCGCCGCTGGGCCCGCCGTTGGCGCCGGGCTCGCCGTTGCCGGCCGAGCGGATGCGCATGCCTTCGTTGATGCCGGCGGGGATCTTCACTTCCAGCGTCTTTTGTTTCTTGATCTTGCCGGCGCCGCTGCACGCGGTGCAGGGCTCGGGGATGATCTTGCCGCTGCCGCGGCAGTGCGGGCAGGTCTGCTGGATGCTGAAGAAGCCCTGGCGCATGTGCACCGTGCCACCGCCGTTGCAGGTGTTGCAGGTCTTCGGCGCGGTGCCGGGCTTGGCGCCGCTGCCCTTGCAGGTCTCGCAGTTGTCCCAGCTGGGAATGCGGATCTGCGTGTCCTTGCCGCGCGCGGCTTCTTCCAGCGTGATCTCCATCGCGTAGCTCAGGTCGTTGCCGCGATAGACCTGCTGGCCGCCGCGCCGCGCCCCGGCCGCGCCGCCGAAGATGTCGCCGAAGATGTCGCCGAAGGCCTCGGCGAAGCCGCCGAAGCCTTCGGGCCCGCCGCGCGCGCCCATGTTCGGGTCGACGCCGGCATGGCCGTACTGGTCGTAGGCCGCGCGCTTTTGCGCGTCGGTCAGCATCTCGTAGGCCTCCTTGGCCTCCTTGAACTTCTCCTCGGCGACCTTGGCCTTGTCACCCTGGTTGCGGTCGGGGTGATGCTTCATGGCCAGCTTGCGGTAGGCCTTCTTGATGTCGTCCTCGCTGGCGTTGCGGGGCACGCCGAGGATGTCGTAGTAGTCGCGCTTTGCCATGCGGTCTTTCGCTCGAAACAAACGATGAAGCCGCGTTGCGGTACTGCACAGCGGCAGCCCCTCAACGCGGCAGGCTCACCCGCGACAGGCCCGGCGCCGGGCGCCGGGCCTGCGGGCGAACATCACTTCTTGACTTCCTTGAACTCGGCGTCGACCACGTTGTCATCTGCCGCGGCACGCGCTTCAGCTTGCGATGCCTGCGCGCCGGCACCGGCCGCCCCCGCGGCTTCCTGGGCCTGCTGCGCGTACATCTTCTCGCCCAGCTTCTGGCTGGCCGTCATCAGCTTGTCGGTGGCGGCTTCGATCGCGGCCTTGTCGTCGCCCTTCAGCGCTTCCTCAGCCTCCTTCAGCGCTGCCTCGATCGCCGACTTCTCGCCCGCGTCGAGCGCGCTGCCGTGCTCGGCCAGGCTCTTCTTCACCGAGTGCACCGCGGCGTCGGCGGCGTTGCGCGCCTGCACCAGTTCGAGCTTCTTGTGGTCTTCCGCGGCGTTGGCCTCGGCGTCCTTGACCATCTTCTCGATCTCGGCCTCGCTCAGGCCCGAGTTCGCCTTGATGGTGATCTTGTTCTCCTTGCCGGTGCCCTTGTCCTTGGCGCTGACGTGCAGGATGCCGTTGGCGTCGATGTCGAAGGTGACCTCGATCTGCGGCAGGCCGCGCGGCGCCGGCGGGATGCCCTCGAGGTTGAACTCGCCCAGGCTCTTGTTGCCCTGCGCCATCTCGCGCTCGCCCTGATAGACCTTGATCGTCACCGCCGGCTGGTTGTCGTCGGCGGTGCTGAAGACCTGGCTGAACTTGGTCGGGATGGTGGTGTTCTTCTTGATCATCTTGGTCATCACGCCGCCCAGGGTCTCGATGCCCAGGCTCAAGGGCGTGACGTCCAGCAGCAGCACGTCCTTGCGGTCGCCGCCCAGCACCTGGCCCTGGATCGCCGCGCCCACGGCCACCGCCTCGTCGGGGTTGACGTCCTTGCGCGGCTCGCGGCCGAAGAACTCCTTGACCGTGTCCTGCACCTTGGGCATGCGCGTCATGCCGCCGACCAGGATCACGTCGTTGATGTCCGACAGCTTCACGCCGGCGTCCTTCACCGCAATCTTGCACGGCTCGATGCTGCGCGCGATCAGGTCCTCGACCAGCGCTTCGAGCTTGGCGCGCGTGAGCTTGATGTTCAGGTGCTTCGGGCCCGACGCGTCGGCGGTGATGTAGGGCAGGTTGACGTCGGTCTGCGTGCTGTTGCTCAGCTCGATCTTGGCCTTCTCGGCGGCTTCCTTCAGCCGCTGCAGCGCCAGCACGTCCTTGGTCAGGTCGACGCCTTGTTCCTTCTTGAACTCGGTGACGATGTAGTCGATCACGCGCTGGTCGAAGTCCTCGCCGCCGAGGAAGGTGTCGCCGTTGGTCGACAGCACCTCGAACTGCTTCTCGCCGTCGACGTCGGCGATCTCGATGATCGAGATGTCGAAGGTGCCGCCGCCCAGGTCGTAGACCGCGATCTTGCGGTCGCCCTTGCCGTGCTTGTCCAGGCCGAAGGCCAGCGCGGCCGCGGTCGGCTCGTTGATGATGCGCTTGACGTCCAGCCCGGCGATGCGCCCGGCGTCCTTGGTCGCCTGGCGCTGGCTGTCGTTGAAGTACGCCGGCACCGTGATCACGGCCTCGGTGACCGGCTCGCCCAGGTAGTCCTCGGCGGTCTTCTTCATCTTGCGCAGGATCTCGGCCGACACCTGCGGCGGCGCCAGCTTCTTGCCGCGCACTTCGACCCAGGCGTCGCCGTTGTCGGCACCGACGATCCGGTAGGGCATCAGGTCGATGTCCTTTTGCACTTCCTTCTCGGCAAACTTGCGCCCGATCAGCCGCTTGACCGCGTAGATCGTGTTCTTCGGGTTGGTCACCGCCTGGCGCTTGGCCGACGCGCCGACCAGCACCTCGCCGTCGTCCTGGTAGGCGACGATCGACGGCGTGGTGCGCCCGCCTTCACTGTTCTCGATGACGCGGGTGGAGTTGCCTTCCATGACCGACACGCACGAGTTCGTGGTGCCCAGGTCGATGCCGATGATCTTTCCCATTGTTGTGGCTCCTGAGGATGGAAATTCGGATGTTCGAAGTTGTGGATCGCGATGGCGGCTTTCAACCCCGCCGCCTGGAATGCAGCGCTACTTTGGCGCGGCCACCATCACCAGCGCCGGGCGCAGCACCCGGTCGGCGATCAGGTAGCCCTTTTGCAGTACCGACACGACCGTGTTCGCTTCTTGATCGGCCGGCACCATGCTGATCGCCTGGTGGTGGTGCGGGTCGAAGCGCGTGCCCACCGGCGGGTTGATCGGCAGCACCTTGTTGCGCTCGAGCGTGCTCATCAACTGCCGCAAGGTGGCGTGCGTGCCTTCGAGCAACTGCTCGGCGCTGGCGTTGGGCACCGCGACCGCGGCTTCCAGGCTGTCGCACACCGGCAGCAGGCTCTCGGCGAAGCCCTCGATCGCGAATTTGCGCGCCTTGGCCATCTCTTCCTCGGCGCGGCGCCGGGTGTTCTCGGCCTCGGCCTTGGCGCGCAGGTAGGCATCCGAAACCGATGCGTGCTTGGCTTCGAGCTCGGCCAGGCGCTGCTCGGCGCTGGGCGGATCGGCTTGGGCGGGGGCGGCGGGGGCTTCGTCGGCGAGCGGTGGCGCGGCCGCGAAGGGCGCCGCGCCGGCCTCGAAATCGGGATTGGGATACGGGTCGTTGTTCGGGTTCATGGGCTGGACTGGCGAAAACTTCGCAATAGGTGGGTGCGCCCAGGCCAAGTTCAAGGGCTTGGGTGCATCGGGTGCGATGGGACGCGATCTGGGCGCCTTGCTGCCGCGCAGCATCAGTGCTCGTCGGTCGAGGCGCTCCAGCGATGCCATTCGGCCAGTTGCCGGCGATCCCGTTTGGTCGGGCGGCCATGCGCGATCGCGTGGGCCGGCTCGGCGTGCAGCGCGCGCGAGCGCGCAGCGGCCTCGCGCGCGGCGATGCTCGCCTCGGTCTCGGCGTACAGCCGTTGTGCCACCGCGGCCGGGCCGCGCACCGGGCTCAACGCCAGCACCAGCACTTCGCGCGCGATCTCGCCCTGCTCGCCCTGGCGCAGTGCCACCCGATCGCCGGTGTGCAGCTCTCGCGATGGCTTGGCCGGCTGGCCATTGACCTGCACCCGGGCCTTGTCGATGGCCTGCACCGCGACCGCGCGCGACTTGTAAAAACGCGCCGCCCACAACCACTTGTCCAGGCGCATGCCGGCTTCGCCGCTCATCGCGTGATTGTCGGGCCGTGCCAGTGCGCTTCAACGGCAGCGCAGGTGCGTACCTGCGCCGGCCGGCGGCGGCAGATCCAGCGCAGCGCCTTGCGCCAGCACCTGCAGGCAGCGCAGGCACAGGCAGCCGCTGCAGCGCTCGCGCAGCGCACGCTGCAGCGTGGCGTCCAGCGTGAGCCCGGTGCACGGGCAGGGCGCCGGGCCGTTCATGCCGCAGCCGAAGGCCTCGGTGCAGCGTGGGCAGCGCGACTCGGCCGCGGCCGGCTCGCCGCTCATGCGGCGAACAGCGCCTTGTGCTGCTCGCGCAGCAGGTTCTTTTGCACCTTGCCCATCGCGTTGCGCGGCAGTTCGGCTTCGATGAACACCGCCTTGGGTACCTTGAAGCCGGCGATCGTGTGCTTCAGCGCACCGGTCAGCGCCGCGCCGTCGAGCGCTGCATCGGCCTTGGGCACCACCACCGCGACCACGGCCTCGCCGAAGTCGGCGTGCGGCACGCCGATCACCGCCGATTCGGCCACGCCGGGCAGGTTGTTGATGTAGCCCTCGATCTCGGCCGGGTAGACGTTGTAGCCGCCGCTGATGATCAAGTCCTTGCTGCGCCCGACGATGGTGACGACGCCGTCGTCGGCTTGCTGGCCGACGTCGCCGGTCTTGAACCACAGGTCGGTGGTGAACTCGTCGGCGGTCTTTTGCGGCATGCGCCAGTAACCCTTGAACACGTTCGGGCCCTTGACCTCGATGTGGCCGATCTCGCCGCTGCGCAGTGGCCGGCCCTTGTCGTCGCGGATGCGCAGCCCGACGCCCGGCAACGGCAGGCCCACCGTGCCGCCGCGGCGCACGCCTTGCGCGGCGTCGTACGGATTGGAGGTGAGCATGATGGTTTCGCTCATGCCATAGCGCTCGAGGATGGTGTGGCCGGTGCGCGCGGTCCAGGCGTCGAAGGTCTCGATCAGCAGCGGCGCCGAGCCGCTGACGAACAGGCGCATGCCCGCGCACTGCGCGCGCGTCAGCCCCGGCTCGGCGAGCATGCGCACGTACAGGGTGGGCACGCCCATGAACACCGTGGCCTCGGGCAGGCGGGCCACCGTCGCCTTCGGGTCGAAGCGGTTGAACCAGATCATGCGGCTGCCCGACAGCAGCGCGCCGTGCATCGCGACGAACAGGCCGTGCACGTGGAAGATCGGCAGCGCGTGGATCAGCGTGTCGGCGCCGCCTTCGCCGGCCTTCCAGCCCCAGGCCTCGTGCAGCACCTGCGCGTTCGACAGCAGGTTGCGGTGCGTCAGCATCGCGCCCTTGCTGCGGCCGGTGGTGCCGCTGGTGTAGAGGATGGCGGCGAGGTCGTCGGGCCGCACCACGGCCGGCTCGTGCCGGTCGGCATGGAACGCGGCCCGGTCGAGCAGCGTGCCGGTGCGGTCGTCGTCGAGCGTGTAGACGTGCTTCGTGCCGGCGTTGAACGCGGTGCGCGCCACCCAGCCGAAGTGGCGCGTGCTGCACACCACCACCGCCGGCTCGGCGTTGCCGACGAAGTAGGCGATCTCCGCCTCCTGGTAGGCGGTGTTCAGCGGCAGGTAGACGTGGCCGGCACGCAGCACGGCCAGGTAGAGCATCAAGGCCTCGACGCTCTTGTCGACCTGCACCGCCACGCGCGACTGCGGCGGCAGCGCGAGCGAGGCGAGCAGGTTGGCCATCATCGCGCTGCCGCGCTCGAGGTCGGACCAGCGGTAGAAGAGCGGCGCGGCGCCGTCGGCCGTCTCGAGGGCGGTGCGCGAGAGGTCGGCGGGGAAGGCGGCGCGCAGCGCGACGTAGAGGTTCGCGTTGCCGCCGGTTCGAGCGCCGGGGTCGTCGTCGTTGTCGTTCATCGAGTCATTGTGCGGCGCTCAGTCGAGCTTGGCACCGGAGGTCTTCACCACCTCGGCCCAGCGCTTGATCTCGGCGCCGACGAAGCGGCCGAAGTCGGCGCCCCAGAGGTTGGGCGTCTCGGTGCCGAGGCTGGTCCACATCGTCTTGAGCTCGTCGCTGTTCATCGCCTTGCGCATCTCGCCGGCCATCGCGTTGACGAGTTCGGCCGGCGTGCCCTTCGGCGCCCACAGCCCGTACCAGGTGGAGACCTTGTAGGTCGGCACGCCGCCCTCGGCCGCGGTGGGCAGGTCGGGGAAGGCGGCGGCGCGGCGGTCGGCGGCCAGCGCGATCGGCCGCAGGCGGCCGCCGCGGATG
>CALBTN010000159.1 GCA_937967345.1 uncultured Rubrivivax sp.
CGCTGGCCGCGCTCGGCCGCGCGCGCCCACTGCCGGGCGAGCCGGCGCGCTGGGCCGCGGGTTGAGCCGCGTGCGCGCGCCCGGCTGCGAGGTATTACCATCCAGTTCTCGGTAACACTTGGGGCTGCGGCGATGACGACTCTGACGAGCAAGGGCCAGGTCACGATTCCGAAGCCGATCCGCGATGCCTTGCAGTTGCGGCCCGGCATGGCGGTGCAGTTCGCGGTCAATTCGGCGGGCGAGGTGGTGATCCAGCCGTCGCGTGCGGCGCGGGTGGGCAGGCGGCGCACGGGCGACCGCTTCGACGCGGTGCGCGGCAAGGCCGATGTGCGCTGGCGCACCGACGAGCTGATGCAGCTGCTGCGCGGCGACGACTGACCTGGCCGCTGCCCGCGATGGCCCTGCTGGTCGACACCAATGTCCTGCTCGACCTGCTGCAGGACGACCCGCAGTGGGCCGACTGGTCGATCGCGCAGCTGCGCGCGCAGGCGCAACTGCACCGGCTGACGATCAACGACGTGATCCATGCCGAGCTGTCGCTGTCGTTCGGCACGGTGCAGGCGCTGGACGCGACGGTGTCGCGCCTGCGCCTGGAGCATGCGCCGCTGCCGCGCCCGGCGCTGTTCCTGGCGGGCAAGGCTTTCCTGCAGTACCGGCGGCGCGGCGGCACCAAGACGCAGGTGCTGCCCGACTTCTTCATCGGCGCGCAGGCGGCGGTCAACGGCTGGCCGCTGCTGACGCGCGACGCCGCGCGCTATCGCAGCTACTTCCCGACAGTGGAGCTGATCGCGCCCTGATCGGCCGCGCGAGCGGCACCCTCAGCGCAAGTTGCCGGTATGCCCCAGGTTGTAGCGCCCGGGCTGCGGCCACACCGCCAGCCCGTGCGGCTGCTTGCCCACGGCGACGAAGTCGACCGCGCCGCTCGTGGTGTCGAAGCGGTAGACCACGTCGTCGTAGCGGCCCGACAGCCACAGGTGCTTGCCGTCGGCGCTGACGCCGCCCATGTCGGGGCTGCCGCCGCCGGGCACCGGCCAGGTCTGCAGCACCTTGCCGCTGGCGAAGTCGATCACCGACACGCTGCCCTTGCCCTTGGGCTTGCCGTGCACGTAGTTGCTGCCGCGGTTGGCCACATACAGCAGCTTGCCGTCGCGGCTCGGGTACAGGCCGTGCGCGCCCACGCCTGTCGGGATGAACGCGACCTGCTTGAAGCTCTGCGGGTCGACCACGTGCACGCCGTCGGCCATCATGTCGGCCACAAACAGCGTCTTGCCGTCGGGCGAGAAGCGCACGTCCTGCGGCATGCCGGGGGTGACGCAGATCTGCTCGCCCGGGGCCTTGGGGTCGGCCACGTACCTGGGCGTCTTCAGACCCACCTTGACCAGCGCCAGCGCGTCGGGGCGCTCGAAGTAGCGGCTCAAGGTGATCGTGCCCAGCACCTTGCGGCCGGCCAGGTCGACCTTGGTGATCGCGCCGTTGAATTCGCAGGTGAAGAACGCGGTGCGGCCGTCGATGCTGAAGTCGGCGTGGTTGATGCCGGCGCAGTCGGGCGTGGCGATGCTGAAGTCGAGCGCGAAGCTCTGCGGGTCGCGAAAGTCCAGCCGCTTGTGCGCTTCGGCGACCACGATCGCGTGCTTGCCGTCGGGCGTCCAGTACATGTTGTACGGGTCGTCCACGGGGATCGTCTTGCCCGGCTTGGCGGTGGTCGGGTCCACCACCGTCAGGCTGCCCTTGTCGCTGTTCTCGGCGTTGTTGGCGACAAACAGCGTCTTCAGGTCCCAGCTCGGCACCACGTGCTGCGGGTACAGCCCGACCTTGAAGGTGTGCGTGACCTTCAGCGTCGCCGGGTCGATGACCGACACCGTGTGCGACTTGTGGTTGGGCACGTAGATGCGCTGCAGCGCGCCGGCCACGTTCGGGCTCATCTTGCCGGCGGCGGTTTCGCTGTACAGGTTGGCCGCATCGGGCACCGGCATCACGCCGGGCGCGGGCTGGATCGCCGCCGGCGGCTTGGCCGGCACGGCCGCGGGCGCGGGCTGGGCGTCGCTGCGCAGCGCGGTCAGGCCGCTGGCGGCGCTCAGCGCTGAAAGCGTGGTCAAGGCCAGGGCGAGCGCGGGGAGTCGGTTCATGATGGGTCGATGCAGTGACGGCGGCTGAACGCGGCGTGGTGAACTCGGGTTGACCGGTGCGCGCTGCGCGGTCAACGCGGCGCGGCCACAGCGTGACGTATGGCCGCCACGCTGCGCTGCACGATCAGGTCGGTGCCGAGCCGGCCGAGCTCGGCGCTGGCACGGCTGGGGTCGCCCGACACGCCGTCGGCGTTGGCCGCGGCCTTTTGCGGCCAGACCTTCGACGCATCGACCGCCAGCATCAGCGCGGTGTCGGCGGCACCGGCGTGGGTGCCGATCTGCGCGTCGCTCAACCCGCGTTCGCGCAGCCTGGCGTGAAACGGCGCCTGCGCCGCCAGGTAGTACGCGGCGATGAAGTGCGCGCGCGCCTTGGCGTGCTGGCGGCGCCAGTCGCGGTTCAGCGCGTCGGCCACCGCCTTCAGCGCGGCCTGGTAGTTGCCGCTGTCGCCGAGGATCACGATGTCGCTGAAGCCGTGCCGCGCCAGCGAGCGCGCGGCGTCGGCCACCACCTGCTTGAACGCCGCTTCGCTGACGCTGATCGTGCCGGCGTAACGCATGTGCTGGCTGGGCGGGTCGATCCGGCCCTCGGGCACGTAGGCCACCACCGGCGCCACCAGCGCGTCGCCCAGCTCGGCGGCGATGCGCCCGGCCAGCGCGTGCACGCGGTAGGAGTGCTTGCCCAGCGCCATGTGCGGCCCGTTCTGTTCGACGCCGCCGACCGGGATGATCACACTGCGCCGCCCGTCGCGCAGCGCGGTGGCCACGTCAGCGCTGCTCAGCTCCTGCAGGCAGACGCTGGCCGCGCGGGCCGGCGCCGCCAGACCCAGGCCCAAGACCAGACACAGCGGCAGGATGGCGAGCGCTTGGCGCATCGGGCGGGCACGCGGCGGCGTGCGGCGGTTGGGTGGTGAAGGGGCGGCGAAGGCAGGCACTCTTGGCGGGCAGGCGCAGTGGGGCCGGCAGTCGCGTCGGCGGGGCGCGCACTGTAGCCCGGCCTTCGGCGCGCGTAGGCTGCCATGGCGCCGCGCAAGTCGGCGCGCCATGAACTGCATCACTGACGCGACCGCGATCGGCGTGCGGCGCGGCGCTCGATGCGATCTTCGCGCTGCGGGCCGGGTACTTTTGCCAGGGCTGGGGCAGCGCTTGAGGCACACTGCGCGCGCCGGCCGGCGCGCGTGCCATGCGAGCCAGGCGATGCGCCCCACAGCCTTTCGATCCAAGCCATTCGATCCCCTGCCATCCAAGGAAGCGACATGAACGGACTGATGCAATCCCACCCGCTGCTGATCTCCAACCTGCTGGTGCACGCCGAGCGCCACCACGGCGAGCAGCAGATCGTCTCGCGCCGCGTCGAGGGCGACATCCACCGCACCACCTACAAGGACCTGGCCGCGCGCTCGCGCCAGGCGGCCAAGGCGCTGGCCGCGCTGGGCATCAAGCCCGGGCACACGGTGGGCACGCTGGCCTGGAACGGCTACCGCCACATGGAGCTGTACTACGGCGTGTCGGGCTCGGGCGCGGTGCTGCACACGCTGAACCCGCGGCTGCACCCCGACCAGGTGGTCTACATCGCCGACCACGCCGAAGACCAGGTGCTGTTCTTCGACCTGACCTTCCTG
>CALBTN010000160.1 GCA_937967345.1 uncultured Rubrivivax sp.
GCGCCACACAGCGCCAGTGCCCGCAGCGACGCTGCCACGCTGGCCGCGCTGGCCGGGTTGCCGCAGCCGGCTTCGGCCGTGGCGCCCGCACCGGGCGAGGCTGCCGCCGCGCCGGTGCAAGCCGACATCGCCGAAGCGGTCGGCACCGAGCCGTTCGCCCCGGCGCTGGCATCGCGCCTGAGCGTGCTGGTGCGCGAGGGCGTCGAGCACGCGCAACTGCGGCTCAACCCGGTGGAGATGGGGCCGATCGAGGTGCGCATCCGTATCGACGGTGTGCACACCCAGGTGGACTTCAGTGCAGCGCAGGCCCACACCCGTCAGGCGCTGCAAGAGGCGGTGCCGGCGCTGGCCGGCGCGCTGCGCGAGGCCGGGCTGACACTGACCGGCGGCGGCGTGTTCGATCAACCGCGTGAGCCGCGCGGCGAAACGGCGCCGCGCGACGCGCGCCACAGCCAGACGTCGCGCGACTGCACGGCCGGCGAGGCGGCGACTGCCGCCACCGCGCCACGGCCGTCGCGCGCGCGCGGCGTGCTCGACCTCTATGCCTGATTCGTATCGGCTGCGCCATAGCGCGCTGCCGCCACCCGCGGCCGGCGAAACGGGCGTGCAATGGGGCTGCGGCGGCGTTCGACACCGAGATCGGGTTCGCAGGCGGTGCTTCGAACCCGTGTCTCAGGTGAACCCGCGGCGCCACGAGCACCCCGCACTGTCGCCGGGGGGCCTGGTGCCGTCGAGCACGCACTTCAGACTTCGATGACGCGGGCCGCACGCCGGTGTCGCCGCGCCACGGAGGTGACCATGGCAGTCATCCATCCGCGCTGAGCGGGCCTGGACCTACACAAGCAGCCTGTCGCGGCCTGCATGCGCATCGCAAGCGGCGCTGCGCTGGTACAGGAGGCTCGAACCTTTGCGGCGACGACCTCGGGGCCGCTGGCACTGTGCGCCTGGCTGAGGTTCCTCGCCCATCGGGTGCCGCCTTGTGCGGCGCTCGGACACTTGACACCCACCCGCCCGGGCCGCGCCGGAGCCTGGCGGCGCAGGACCTACACTCGGCCGCATGGCTGTCAGCCGATCGCTCATCGCTCCGACGTCGAATCCGCTGCTCGAGCGCGCGCTGCTGGAAAAGCTGACGCGCCGCGCCGAGGCCGCCGGCAGCCTGGGCAAGCTCGAACCGCTGGCGCTGCGCCTGGGGTTGATGCAAGACACCTTGAAACCGCGGCTGCGCGATCCGCAGCTGCTGGTGTTCGCGGCCGACCACGGCATCGCGGTCGACGGCATCGACAGCGCCGCGCGGCGTTCCACCGCCGAGCAAGTGCAGCGGCTGCTGGCCGGTCAACTGCCGCTGGCGGTGTTCGCGCGCATCCAGCAGATCGCGCTGACCGTGGTCGATTGCGGTGTGGCCGACAACCTTGCCGCGCACGATGGCCTGCTGATGCGCAAGATCGCCTACGGCACGCGCAACGCGCGCCTCGGCGCGGCGATGACGCTGGACCAGGCGCACGCCGCGATGCGCGCGGGCATGGAGATCGGCGACTCGCTCAGCGGCAACGCACTGCTTTGCGCCGGCCTGGGCGTGGGCGCGCACCTGTCGTCGGCGCTGGTGCTGTCGCGGCTGACCGACACGCCGGTGCGCGAACTGCTGGTGTCGGGCCAGGACGGCGCCGGCGAAGGCCTCGACCACCTGTTGGCAGTGGCACACGCCGCGCACGCGCGCCACCGCGACCTGCGCGAGCCGATCGAGGTGCTGGCCGCGTTCGGCGGCTTCGAGATCGCGCTGATGGTCGGCGCGATCCTGGTGGCGGCCAGCAAGCGCCATCTGGTGCTGATCGACGGCATCGCCGCCTGCGCCGCGCTGATGCTGGCGGCACGCATCGCGCCCCCGGTCACCGACTACTGCGTGTTCTGCCGCAGCCACGCGCACCACGGGCTGGACAAGGCACTGCACCTGTTTCGCGCGTCGGCGCTGCTCGAGCTGGACCTGGAAAGCAACGACGGCACCGGCGCCACGCTGGCCTGGCCGCTGGTGCGCAGCGCCGCGGCCTTGCTCACCGAAGTGGCCGACGGCGAAGACCCAGGCCCGTCGCGGCCGACGCCGATCGCCCCGGTCGGCCCGGCGGTGGCCGGCTGACACGGGTTCGCCCGGAAAACCCGTGCGCTGCCGACGCTTGGCGGCCGGTGGCATGCAGCGCTCGCGCGCTGCAAGACAGCGCTGATCGCACGACCGTCTCAGAGTCCGTGAAGTATTCCGGCGCGTCCGAGCGGGCGTCCGAAACGGCGTCGATCCAGGCGCAAAGCACAGCCGCAGCCCGGGCTACGGCGAGCATTTGCAACGACGAGCGGCGCCGTTTCGGCGCGTTCGAGCGGGCGTGGCGGCATGCTTCACCGACTCTCAGCCGAGCAAGCGCAGCGTCCGCGGATCCGGCTGCCCCGCGTAGAAGCGCCGCAGCGCCTGCGCGAAGCACGGCTCGTGCGGCGCGACCTCGGCGAACAGCGTCAGGCACGAGCGGAACTTCAGCGCGTCGACCTCGCCGAGGATCTGCGCGGCGCTGCGGTCCTCGTGCTGCAGCACGGCCTGCACGCACTGCACCAGCCGGGGCGCCAACAGCGGGTGCGCGGCGTAGGCAAGCGCCTCTTCGCGGCCGTCCAGGCCGTACTGCCACGCCATGCTGCTGTGGCCCAGCCCGCGCAGCTGCGGCAGCACGTACCACATCCAATGCGTGCCCTTGCACCCGGCGCGCAGCTCGGCCAGCGCGCGCTCGAAGTCGGGTTGCTGCGCCCGCACGAAGCGCTCCAGCGCAGCAGCGGCATCACCTGTGGCCATCGCGGATCGGGATGAAGGGTCAGCAAAGCCTAGCATCGCAGCGACAGCGCCGCACAGGAGAAGCGTCGATGAAGGTCTACACCACCGCCCCGCTCGAAGACCCGCGGCGGGCACGCACGCTGTACCCGCAGCTCGAGCAGATCGGCTACGACGGCGTGTTCTCGTTCGAGGCCAAGCACGACCCCTTCGTCGCGCTGGCCGTCGCCGCCGAGCACACGCAGCGGCTGCGCCTGGGCACCGGCATCGCGATCGCGTTCGCGCGCAACCCGATGAACCTGGCCAACCTGGGCTACGACCTGCAGTCGATCAGCGGCGGGCGCTTCGTGCTGGGGCTGGGTTCGCAGGTCAAGCCGCACATCGAGAAGCGCTTCAGCGCGGTGTGGTCGCACCCGGCCGAGCGCATGCGCGAGATCGTGCAGGCGATCAAGGCGATCTGGGACTGCTGGGAAGGCCGCGGCAAGCTCGACTTTCGCGGCCGCTTCTACACCCACACGATCATGATTCCGGCCTTCAACCCGGGGCCGAACCCCTACGGCCCGCCGCCGATCCTGACCGGCGGCTTCGGCCCGTTGATGACCGCGGTGGCGGGCGAGGTGGCCGACGGCTTCATCGCGCACCCGTTCAACAGCCGCCGCTCGCTGCTGCAAAACACGCTGCCGGCGCTGCAGCGCGGGCTGGCCGCAAGTGCCCGCCAGCGCAGCGGCTTCGAGGTGATCTGCGCCACGCTGGTGGTGACCGCGGCCACCGAGGAAGCCTTCGCCGCGGCCAAGCTCGCGGCGCGCAAGCAGCTGGCGTTCTACGGCTCGACGCCGGCCTACAAGCCGACGCTGAGCTGCCACGGCTGGGACGGCATGCACGACGAGCTGAACCGGCTGTCCAAGGCCGGACGCTGGGACGACATGACCGGCCTGATCGGCGACGACGTGCTCGAAGAGATCGCGGTGGTCGGCGAGCCGCAGCACATCGCCGCCAAGCTGCGCGCGCGGCTGGACGGCATCGCCGATGGCGTGAGCCTGACGCACAACCGTTTCCCCGACCCGGATCACTGGGCCGGCGTGGTGCACCAACTGCAGCGCGCACGCGCCGGCAGCGACCACGGCAGCGGCGCAGCCCGGCAGCCAGGCTGAGACGCACTTTGCTGGTGGCCCGCCGCTGATGCCACGGCGTGCGCTCAGCAGCAAGCAAGCGGCACCCGCTCGCGAACGCACACGATGCGTCGGAAGCGCCAGGACGTTTCATGCCGCTCGGTCGCGAAACCGCACAAGCCATGCTGCCGGCGCCGCCGCCGGGGCCGCGTGGCGACACGCCTATGATGGCGGCCCAGTCCCCGTTCGCGGGATACGCGGGCACGACAGCCGCAAGCGCGGCCGCTGCCCACACCGTGCGATGTTTCGATCGCCCCACCTCACAGGAGAGTACGACATGGGTTTGATGAGTTTTTTCAAGGAGGCCGGCGAGAAGCTGTTCGGCAAGGGCGATGCCAAGGCGGCGCAAGAAGCCGCGGCGAAGGCGCCGTCGCCCGAGAACATCGCCGCACTGAACGCGACCGCCGCCAAGGCGATCGAGGGCTACCTGGCGACGCAGTCGCTGGCGGTCGACGATCTCAAAGTGGACTTCGACGGCGCCAGCACCACGGTCACGGTGTCGGGCGTGGCCGCCGACCAGGCCACCAAGGAGAAGGTGCTGCTGTGCTGCGGCAACGTGCACGGCGTGTCGGCCGTCAATGACAAGCTGACGGTGAAGGCCGCGGCGCCCGAAGCGCAGTGGCACACCGTGGTCAGCGGCGACAACCTGTCGAAGATCGCCAAGAAGTTCTACGGCGACGCCAACAAGTACCCGCTGATCTTCGAGGCCAACAAGCCGATGCTGTCGCACCCGGACAAGATCTATCCGGGGCAGATGCTGCGCATTCCGCCGGCCTGACACGCGGCAGCCACGCGGCCGGCCCAAGGCCCCGCGTGTGCGCCGCCGCCGGCGTTGGCATGCCAGTTCAGGGCCAACACGCACCGAAGAGGCAACCCCATGAACAAGAAGAAGCAGGACAAGGCACCGCACGCCGGCAGCGGCAAGTCCGGCACGGGCAATTACCGGGAAGAGTTGGAGCGGCTGCAAGTCGAGCTGGCCCACCTGCAGGCCTGGGTGGTGAAAACCGGCGCACGCATCGTCGTGCTGTTCGAGGGCCGCGACGCCGCCGGCAAGGGCGGCATGATCAAGCGCATCACCGAGCGTGTCAGCCCGCGCGTGTTCCGCGTGGTGGCGCTGCCGGCGCCCACCGACCGCGAGAAGACGCAGGTCTACCTGCAGCGCTACATCAAGCATCTGCCGGCCGCCGGCGAGGTGGTGATCTTCGACCGCAGTTGGTACAACCGCCCGGGCGTCGAGCGCGTGATGGGCTTTTGCAGCGAACAAGACGCCAGCCGCTACCTGAAGCTGATGCCCAACTTCGAGACCTACCTGGTCGACTCGGGCATTTTGCTGGTCAAGTACTTCCTCACCGTCGGCATGCAAGAGCAGCAAAAGCGCTTCGAGCAGCGCATCCACGACCCGTTGCGGCAGTGGAAGTTGAGCCCGATGGACATCGCCTCCTACCGGCGCTGGTGGGCCTACTCGGCGGCCTACGACGACATGATCCGCTTGACCGACACGCCGCACGCGCCCTGGTGGATCGTGCCTTCGGACGACAAGAAGCGCGCGCGCATCAACTGCATCTCGCACCTGCTCAGCCTGATTCCCTACGAACGGGTGCCGTTCAAGAAGCCGGACCTGGGCCAGCGCGACAAGCAGCCCAAGGGCTACGAGCCGGACCCCAGCGAACGCCATGTGGTGCCCGATGTCTTCTGATTGACGCTTCTGGTTGACGCGACCGTCCACACGGGCGATGGAGCACGAAGCGCTGCCGCTGGCCGGCATGCTGATCGGCCTGGTCGGCGGGCTGGCGCTGTTCCTGCACGGCATGACGCTGATGTCGGACGCGATGCGGGCCATGGCCGGCTCGCGGCTGAAGACGATCATGGCCAGCCTGGCGCGCAACCGCTTCAGCGCGCTGCTGACCGGCATGGCGATCACCTCGGTGGTGCAGTCGTCGTCGGTGACCACGCTGATCGCGATCGGCTTCGTCTCGGCCGAGGTGCTGACGCTGACGCAGGCGCTGGCGGTCATCATGGGCGCGGCGGTCGGCTCGGCGGTGACGACGCAGATCATCGCCTTCGACATCAGCAACCTGTCGTACCTGCTGAGCGCCGCCGGCTTCGGGCTGTCGATGTGGAAGTCCCGGCGCATCGCGAGCCTCGCCGGCACGGTGGTCCTGGGCCTGGGCCTGCTGTTCATCGGCCTGGGCCTGATGTCCAGCTTCATGGCGCCGCTGCGCAGCTACCCGCCGTTCCTGGAGCTGATGGCGTCGATGACCAACCCGCTGCTCGGCATCGCGATGGGCGCGGTCTTCACCGCCGTCGTCAACTCGTCCACCGCCACGCTCGGCGTGGTCATCGCGCTGGCCTCGCAGGGCCTGATTCCGCTGCACGCCGGCATCGCGCTGGTGTTCGGCGCCAATCTCGGCACCACGCTCACCGCGCTGCTGGCCGCCCTCGGCCAGCCGCGATCGGCGCTGCATGCCGCCGTCGGGCTGGTGGTGTTCAAGCTGGTGCTGGTGCTGGTGTGGCTGCCGCTGATGGGCCCGCTCGAAGCCATCACCCGCGCCGTGTCGCCCAGCGCGCCCGGCCTGGCGCTGACCGAACAGTTGGCCTACGAGGTGCCGCGGCAGGTGGCCAACGTGCACCTGATCGTCAACCTGGCCACGGTGCTGCTGCTGCTGCCGTTCACCAACCTGTTGGCGGCGTTGATCGTGCGCGTCTTCGGCGAGGAGCCCAAGGCCCGGGACGCGGACGTGCTGGCCCCCGCGCTGAACGCGGTGCTGCTCGAAGTGCCGCCGCTGGCGGTGGATGCGGTGCGGCGCGAGGTCTGCCAGCTGGGCGAGCGCGTCGCCGCGCAGGTCGACACCGTGATTCCCGCCATCCTGGACGGCCAGCATGCCGCGCTTGCTGCCGCGCACGCGCAGGAGCGGTTGATCGATGCGCACCACGCCGAGATCGCGGCTTTCGTCGAACGGCTGCTGCAGCCCGAGATGCCGCGCGATGTCTGCCGCGCGGCCATCGGTCTGGCCGAAGCGGCCGACTACCTGGAAGCCATCGGCGATCTGATCGACAAGGAGATGATCCCGCTGTGCCGGCGTCAGGTCGAGCGCGGCACCCCGATCGGCGCGCAGGCGCGCGAAGCGCTGCGCGCGCTGGCCGAAGCGGTCGGCGGCGAGCTGCGGCGGGCGTTGCGCGCGGTGGCCGAGGCGGACCCGGCGCTGGCCGACGCGGTGCTGGACACGAAACCCCAGCTGCGCCAGCTGGAGCGGGCGGCGATCGACTTCCAGATCGAAGCGCCGCCGACCGACGACCCGCAGCGCCCGCTGCCAAACGCCTTCGAACGCGAGTTGACCGAATCGCTGCGGCGCATCTACAGCCTGGTGCGCCGCTTCGTGCGCGCCGGCAGCGCAATGGGTCAACGCAACCACGAACGCACCAACCACGCACGCACTTAGGCCGGCGCCGCCGCTCAGCTTGCCCCCGCGCGCTGGCGAACCAGCAGCAGCGCCAGCCCCAGGTGCAGCAGCACCGCCGGCCACAGCAGCAGCCCACCGGCCGCCCCTGTCCAGCCGAGCCAGCCCAGATAGACGGCGACGGCCAATCCATAGGCCAGCATGCCCAGCCGTGGGGTGCCTGGCCAGCAGGCCAGTGCCAACGCCAGCAAGGCGATGCCGAGCACGCGCGCAACCGCCACCGTCGCGATCGGCAGCGCCACAGCCCCGCAGCCTCGCCGCGCTGGCGGCGGCGCCGCCTAACGCAGCCAGCCGCCCGAGTGCAGCGCCTTGATCGCGCCGGAGCCGATCGACGCGCCGAAGCGGCGCACCAGGCGCTCGGCGACGTTCTCCTTGGGCGTGTAGTCGATCACCTCGGGCGCCTTGATGACCTCGCGCGCGACGTAGTCCAGGCTGCCGAAATGGTCGGCCAGCCCGGACCTGACCGCCTCCTCGCCGTTCCAGAACAACCCCGAGAAGGTCTCGGGTGTTTCCTTCAGGCGCTTGCCGCGGCCGTCGCGCACCACCTTGATGAACTGCTGGTGCACCTGGTCGATCATCAGCTTGGCGTAGGCGCGCTGCTTGTCGTCCTGCGGCGAGAACGGATCGAGCATGCCCTTGTTCGCGCCCGCGGTCAGCAACCGCCGCTCGATGCCCAGCTTGTTCATCAGGCCGACGAAGCCGAAGCCTTCCATCAGCACGCCGATCGAGCCGACCAGGCTGGCCTTGTCGACATAGATCTCGTCGGCGGCCACCGCCACGTAGTAGGCGCCCGACGCGCAGACCTCCTCGACCACCGCGTAGATCTTCTTGTCGTGCAGCGCCTTCAGGCGCCGGATCTCGTCGTTGACGATGCCGGCCTGCACCGGGCTGCCGCCGGGCGAGTTGATGCGCAGCACCACCGCCTGCGCGCCGGCGTCCTCGAAGGCGCTGGTCAGCGCCGCAACCAGCGATTCGGCGTTGGCTTCGGCTTCGCTGTCGATCTCGCCGCGCAGATCGACCAGCGCGGTGTGCGGGCCGGCCGGCGCGTTCATGGCCATGCGCTGCGACAGCAGCGCCCAGGCGATGGCCAGCACCAGGCCGAGCCAGATCAGGCGAAAGAAGATGCGCCAGCGGCGCTCGGCGCGGCGCTCGCGCAGCAACTCGCGCGCCGCCATCTCGAGCGTGCCTTCCAGCCGCGCCGCCAGCGGCGCGCCCTGCGCGGGAGCCGGCGCGGCGCCGTGGTCGTCGGTGTTCATGGGTTGTCCCCTGGGGCTGCCGGTACCTCGCGGGGCACCGGTCGGATGTCGGCGGAAGGATACCAATACACCTGGGCGCCGATCTCCGCCACCGCCAGCGGCGTGAGCCGGCCGCGACCGCAGGGCCCGCCGACGCAGCGCCCGCCGATCGGCTCGTAGGTGGCGCCGTGGGTGGCGCACACGATGTAGCGCCGATCGGCGTCGAGAAACACGCCGGGCTGCCAGTCCATCTCGATCGGCACGTGCAGGCAGCGGTTGATGTAGGCCACCACCTTGCCGTCAAAACGCAGCGCGAAAGCGCGCACCGGCTGGCCGTACTGCAGCACGTCGAACACCAGCGCACGGCCGCGTTCGGCCAGCGCGGCCGATGCGCACAGGTGCTGGGCATCGCGGTGCGCGGCGGGCGTGGCGCAATGGTTCATGCGTGGCGCTGCAGCCAGTCGTGCAGCTCGCGGGTGGAGCGCGCCACGAACAGCGGTGCATGGCGCGCGAAGTCTTCGACCGGGTGCGCGCCGTAGCTCACCGCCACGCTGGCCACGCCGGCGTTGGCCGCGAGCTGCAGGTCGTGCGTGGTGTCGCCGATCATCAGCGTGCGCCCGGGGTCGACGCCGAGCTCGGCCATCAGCTCGAGCAGCATCAGCGGGTCGGGCTTGGAGGCGGTCTCGTCGGCGGTGCGGGTGCTGTCGAAGATTGCGCGCAGCCGGGCGCTGTCCAGCGCCTCGTTCAAGCCCAGGCGGCTCTTGCCGGTGGCCACCGCCAGCCAGTGGTGGCGCGCCTTCAGTTCCTGCAGCATCTCGCGCGTGCCGTCGAACAGCATCACCTCGTGCTGGCGCGCCACGTAGTGGTGGCGGTAGCGCTGGCCCAGTTCGCGATAGCGCTGCACCGGCAGCTCGGGCGCGGCGTGGCGCAGCGCATCCATCAGCCCCAGGCCGATCACGTAAGACGCCTGCGCGTCGCTCGGCTGCGTCAGGCCCAGGTCGCGGCAGGCGGCCTGGATGCAGCGCACGATCAGCGCGGTCGAATCGAACAGCGTGCCGTCCCAGTCGAAGGCAATCAGGTCGAAGCGCGGCGCGCGGTTCATGGCATCACACGCGGCTCGAGGCGGCGCAGCAGCGCCTGGCAGGCCGGCGGCAACGGCGCTTCGAGCTCGATGCGCTGGCCGCCTTGCGGGTGGTCGAAGCACAGCCGGCGCGCATGCAGGAACATGCCGTCGTAGCGCGACCCGGCCACCGCCTGGCCGCGCGCCAGCGCCTTGTTGAACTCGAAGTCGCCGTACTTCGCGTCGCCGGCGATCGGATGTCCGGCATCGGCCAGGTGCACGCGGATCTGGTGGGTGCGCCCGGTCAGGATGGCCACGTCCAGCAGCGTGAAGCCGGCGTAGCGCGCGACCACCGCCACCTGCGAGATCGCGCGCTTGGCCAGCGGATCGTCGGGCGTGCTGGCGCGCACCCGGCGCTGGCCGTCGGCCTGCACGAACTTGTGCAGGCTCACGTCGATGCGCCGCAGCGCCGCCGGCCATTCGCCCAGCACCAGCGCCGCATAGTTCTTGGCCGTGCCGCGCGCGCGGAACTGGCCTTGCAGCGCGGTCAGCGCGCTGCGTTTCTTGGCCAGCAGCAGCACCCCCGAGGTATCGCGGTCGAGGCGGTGCACCAGCTCCAGAAAGTCCAGCCGCGGCCGCGCGCGGCGCAGCTGCTCGATCACGCCGAAGCTGACGCCGCTGCCGCCGTGCACCGCGACGCCAGGCGGCTTGGCGATGGCCAGCACGCGATCGTCCTCGAACAGCACCTCGAACTCGCGCGCCGGCACCGCCGCGGCCGGCGCCTTTTCCGGCAGCCGCACCGGCGGCACGCGCACCCGGTCGCCAGCGCGCATCCGCGTGTCGGCGCTGGCGCGGCCCTTGTTGACGCGCACCTCGCCGCAGCGGATGACGCGATAGACGTGGGTCTTCGGCACGCCCTTGAGGTGGCGCATCAGGTAGTTGTCCAGCCGCTGGCCGGCGCCGGCTTCGTCCACCGTCAAATGCAGCACTTGCGCAGCGCCGGGCGCAGGCGCCGCCGCAGGCTGCGTGCGAACTTTGCCCCCTATAATGCGCCGGTCCACGAGCGGTCTCTAAGTGCTTGATTTGCCGGAGTTTAGCCGGTGCAGACGAAGACCGAAGCGGGACCGCGGCGGGCGCGCAGCGCCGCCGTGAAGCCGATGCAATGCCGGCCGTTGTCCGAAGGCAGGCCTGGGCGCCACAGCGACCCGGCGGCCAACGGCGGCCGGCATGAGAGACGAGCGATTGCCGAACCGAGCCTGCAAAGGCCACCCGAACACTTCTCGATGCCAGACGGCCCTGTGCCGGCCTTGCATCGCGCGTCCAGCGACGCCCCTGCGCATGTTGTCCCCGTCCCCCGCCGCCATCCCCGACCGACGCCACCGGCAGCATGCCGGGCGCGCCCGGCCGCCGGCATGGCCGCTGCGCACGATGCAGCGAACCGGGCCGACGCCGTGCAGCACGCAGGCACGGCGCTGACACGCACGCGCCAACGCCGCGCGGTCGACGGCCCTGCAGGGTCACGACGCGCGGTCCAGGGCGATTCGAGCCAACGGTTGCGGCACGCACGACTCGCGCATCCATCAAGGTGAAACGGCGCCGCGCCGCGGTGCCGTCCCAGGAGACGCAATGAAACGCATGCTGATCAACGCCACGCAGCCCGAGGAGCGGCGGCTGGCAATCGTCGACGGCCAGAAGCTGGTCGACTTCGAAACCGAAATCGAGGGGCGCGAGCAGCGCAAGGGCAACATCTACAAGGCGGTGGTGACGCGCGTCGAGCCGTCGCTCGAAGCCTGCTTCGTCGACTACGGCGAAGACCGCCACGGCTTCCTGCCGTTCAAGGAGATTTCCAAGAACTACTTCCGCGACGGCGTCGACAGCAAAAACGCGCGCATCCAGGACGCGATCAAGGACGGCGACACGCTGCTGGTGCAGGTGGAAAAGGAAGAGCGCGGCAACAAGGGCGCGGCGCTGACCACCTACGTCAGCCTGGCCGGACGATATCTGGTGCTGATGCCGAACAACCCGCGCGGCGGCGGCGTGAGCCGGCGCATCGAGGGCGAGGATCGCGAAGAGCTGAAGGACGCGATGGATCAGCTCGAATACCCGAAGGGCATGAGCCTGATCGCGCGCACCGCGGGCATCGGCCGCAGCGCGGCCGAGCTGCAGTGGGACCTGAACTACATGCTCAAGCTCTGGGAGGCGATCGAAGGCGCCGCCAGGGCGGGCAAGGGCGCGTTCCTGATCTACCAGGAGTCGAGCCTCGTCATCCGCGCGATCCGCGACTACTTCACCGCCGACATCGGCGAGATCCTGATCGACA
>CALBTN010000161.1 GCA_937967345.1 uncultured Rubrivivax sp.
CGCTCAGGCGGTCGAAGCAGGCCAGCCGCTCGTTGTCGGCGGCAACCGCCGCGCACTCGGCCAGCGTGGTTGGCGCGGTTTGCGCCACGGCCATGCCGCTCAGGCCGGCGCCGCAGGCTGCCCAGGCGGTGGCAACGGCAAGTCGATGGGGGGTTTGACGGTGCATGGCGGGCAACCAGAGTCGGGAAATCGGTGGCGATTCTAGGCAGCCTCACCGGCTTTCAGTACACGCCCAGCGCCAGCCCGGCGGCCAGCGCCTGGCCGAGATCGCGGCAGCGTGACAGCTCTTGCGGCGCGATGGTCTTGGGCGCCAGGATCGCCTCGGGTGTCTGCGCGTGGGTGCACACGATCAGCGGCGGCGCCACGGCCTTGAGCCGCCAGCCGGTGCAGATGCGCTCGATCTGCCGCGCCGCGCCGCTGCCGTCGCTGCCGGCGCAGACCATCGTTGCGTAAGGCCGGCCCTCGATGCGTCCGAGCACCGGGTAGTAGCAGCGGTCGAAGAAGTCCTTCATCACGCCGGCCATCGAGGCCAGGTTCTCCGGCGTAGCGAACAGCATCGCGTCGGCCGCCAGCACGTCGTCAGGGCCGCAGCCGGCTGCCTTGCACTGCACCAGCGTCACGCCGGCTTCGCTGCGCGCGCCATCGGCTGCCGCGCGCACCATCTGGAAGGTGCCGCCGGTCAGGCTGTGCCAGACGATGAGCAGCGTCTTCACCGTTGCCTTGGGGGGGTGTGCCTCAGAGCTGGCGGTTGCGCGCCAGCGGCGGGTTCTTCGCGAAGTAGCGGCGGATGCCGGTGGTCAGCGCGTCGACCAGCTTGGCCTGGTAGTCCGGGTCGCGCAGCCGTTGTTCTTCCTCGGGGTTGGAGATGAAGGCAGTCTCCACCAGGATGCTGGGCACGTCGGGCGCTTTCAGCACCGCGAAGCCGGCTTGCTCGACCTGGCGCTTGTGCAGCCGCCCGACGCGCCCGAGCGGGCCGAGCAGTTCGTTGCCCAGCTCCAGGCTGTCCTTGATCTGCGCGGTGGTGCTCATGTCGAGCATCGCGCGCATCACGTGGCGGTCCTTCGCCGCGGCGACGTTGATGCCGCCGACCAGATCGGCGGCGTTCTCGCGCTGCGCCAGCCAGCGCGCGGTGGTGCTGCTGGCACCGCCTTCGCTGAGCGCGAACACGCTGGCGCCGCGCGCCTGCGGCCGGGTGAAGGCGTCGGCGTGGATCGACACGAACAGGTCGGCCTGCACGCGCCGCGCCTTGTGCACGCGCTCGTGCAACGGCACGAAGTAGTCGGCGTCGCGCGTCATCATCACCCGCAGGTTCGGCAGCGCGTTGAGCTGGTCGCGCAGGCGCAGCGCGATCTGCAGCACGACGTCCTTTTCCTTGGTGCCGGCCGGGCCGACGGCGCCGGGGTCCTCGCCGCCGTGGCCGGGGTCGAGCGCGACGATGATCAGCCGCTCGATGCGCCGCTGCTCGTCGGCGCTGGGCGGCGGCGGTGGCGCTTTGGTCTGCGTCGGTGCGCGCGTGGGCGCGGTGGCCACGGTGGGCGCCGGCGTGGCATCGGCAGACAGGCGCGGTGCGGGTGCCGGTACCGGCAAGGGCGCCGCCGCCATCGGCTTGTCAACCTGGGCGATCAGCTCGCCCAGCGCGTCGCGCACGCTTTGCGCGGCGCGCTGGTCGGCGCTTTCTTTCTCGCGGATCAGCGCCAGCAGCGGGTCGGCCTCGTGCGTCGGGTACAGGTCGAGAACCAGGCGGTGGCGGTACGCCGCTACCGGCTCGAGCGCGAACTGCTGCGGTGCGACCGGCTGCTTCAGGTCGAGCACCAGCCGCACCACGCCGGGCGCGTTTTGCGCGACGCGCACGCCGGCGATGTAGGGGTCGTCGGGCTGCACCTTGCCGACCAGCTCGCGCAGCGCCGGGTCCAGCCGAAGCCCGTCGATGTCGACCAGCAGGCGCGGCGGGTTGGCCAGCAGCTGGTGGCGCGCGCTCAAGGTCTGGTCGGATTCGAGCGTGACGCGGGTGTAGTCCTCGGCCGGCCACACCCGCACGCCGACGATCGACGCGCCCCACGCGCGCTGCACCGCGGCGAAGCTCAGTACCAGCGCGCCCAGGCGCTGCAGCGCGGCGCGGCGCGGCCTCAGCACAGCAGCTCCCGTCCGCGCGGCGTCAGCGCCTGCAGCGTGACGCGGCGGTGCGATTCGTCGAGAGCCTCGATGTGCAGCCGCAGATCGGGCGTAGGCAGCAGCTGCGCTGCCTTCTCGGGCCACTCGGCCAGCTTCAAGCCTGGTGCGGCAAACACCTCGCGAAAGCCGGCGTCCTCCCACTCGCGTGCGTCGTCGAAGCGGTAGAAGTCGAAGTGCGACACCGCCAGCCCCGGCAGCGCGTAGGGCTCCAGCACCGCGTAGCTCGGGCTCTTGATGCGCCCGGCCACGCCGAGCGCGCGCAGCAAGTGGCGCGCGAAGGTGGTCTTGCCGGCGCCGAGCGCGCCTTGCAGTTCGACGATCGCGTCGCGCAGTGCCGGCCGGCGGGCCAGCGCGGCCGCGTGCGCGGCGCAGGCGGCCTCATCGGGCCATTCGAGGGTGCGGGTTTCTAGAATCGGCGCATGGGTGAGCGTCATCACTTCGACGGGCAGCGGCTGGTGGCGCAGCTGCGGCAGTGGGCGCGTGAGCTGGGATTCTCACAGATCGGCGTCAGCACGGTCGGTTTGCACGAGGCCGAAGCCGGTCTGCAGGCCTGGTTGACGCAAGGTTGCCACGGTTCGATGCACTACATGCAGCGCCACGGCCTGAAGCGCGCGCGCCCGGCCGAGCTGGTGCCGGGCACGCTGAGCGTGATCACCGCGCGGCTGGACTACCTGCCGCGCGCCACCGCGCCCGGCTGGCAGGCGATCGAATGGCAGCGCCTGGGCGATCCGCGGCAGGCCAGCGTGTCGATCTATGCGCGCGGCCGCGACTACCACAAGGTGCTGCGCGCGCGGCTGCAGGCGCTGGCCGACAAGCTCGCGGCCGAGGTCGGCGAGCTTGGCGCGCGCGTGTTCACCGACTCGGCGCCGGTGCTCGAGGTGGAACTCGCTTCGCGCAGCGGCACCGGCTGGCGCGGCAAGCACACGCTGGCGCTGCAGCGCGAGGGCGGCTCGATGTTCT
>CALBTN010000162.1 GCA_937967345.1 uncultured Rubrivivax sp.
CGCGGCAACGATCATCCACCACCCTGACGTGCAACGCATGCTGATGACGATGCGTGCGCTGACCGAAGGCTGCCGCGCGATGGCGCTGATGGCCGCCGCCGCCTATGACGCCGCGCACGCGCACCCCGACGCCGACACCCGAATGCTCAGCCGCGGCTTCTACGAATACCTGGTGCCGCTGATCAAGGGCTACAGCACCGAGATGAGCCTCGAGGTCACCAGCCTGGGGGTGCAGGTGCACGGCGGCATGGGTTTCATCGAGGAGACCGGCGCGGCGCAGTACTACCGCGACGCGCGCATCCTGACCATCTACGAAGGCACCACCGCGATCCAGGCCAACGACCTGGTGGGCCGCAAGACCTCGCGCGATGGCGGCGCCACGGCCAAGACCATCGCCGCGCATATCAAGGCCACCGAAGCCGAGCTGCGCGGCAGCAGCAGCGCTGCGGCCAAGGCGATGCTGCACAGCCTGGCGGCGGCGCGGCAGTCCTTCGTCGAGGTGGTGGACTTCGTCGCTGGGCGCACCCAGGCGCAGCCCAACGAGGTCTTCGCCGGCAGCGTGCCTTACCTGATGCTGGCCGGCAACCTGGTGGCCGGCTGGCAGCTCGCGCGGGCGCTGCTGGTGGCCGAACGTCGGCTGGCCGACGGCGACGATGCGCCCTTCATGCGCGCCAAAGTCGCCACCGCGCATTTCTACGCCGACCACATCCTGAGCCGCGTGCCGGGCATCGGCCACAGCATCGTGCACGGCGCGGCCTCGCTGGCCGAGATGCCGCTGGACGCGCTGTAGCCGCTCCGGGCCTGTCGCTGTGGCGACCAGCGCCGCGGCCACACGCCCGGCACACTGCAGCGTCAGCCCCTTCTTGCAGGAGACCCGCCTTGGCCTTGCCCACTGTCCTGGCGCGCGCGCCGCTGCCGATCATCGGCGCGCCGCTGTTCATCATCAGCCACCCCAAGCTCGTGATCGCGCAGTGCACGGCCGGCGTGATCGGCGCGATGCCGGCGTTGAATGCGCGCCCGGCATCGCAGCTCGATGAATGGCTGGCCGAGATCACCGAGGCGCTGGCCGCCTGGGACCGCGCCCATCCCGAGGCGCCGGCCGCACCGTTCGCGATCAACCAGATCGTGCACAAGAGCAACGACCGGCTCGACCACGACATGCAGATGTGCGAGAAGTACAAGGTGCCGATCGTCATCAGCTCGCTGGGCGCGCGCGCAGAGGTCAACGACGCGGTGCACGGCTGGGGCGGCGTGCTGCTGCACGACGTCATCAACAACACCCATGCGCACAAGGCGATCGACAAGGGCGCGGACGGCTTGATTCCGGTGGCCGCCGGCGCCGGCGGCCACGCCGGCACCAAGAGCCCGTTCGCGCTGGTGGCCGAGATCCGCGAGTGGTTCGACGGCCCGATCGCGCTGTCGGGCGCCATCGGCACCGGCGCCGGCGTGCTCGCCGCGCTGGCCTGCGGCGCCGACTTCGCCTACATCGGCTCGGCCTTCATCGCCACCGTCGAGGCGCGCGCCGCCGACGCCTACAAGCAGTGCATCGTCGAGTCCAGCAGCGACGACATCGTCTACTCGAACCTGTTCACCGGCGTGCATGGCAACTACCTGGCACCGTCGATCCGCAACGCCGGCCTGGACCCCGCAAACCTGGAGCACAGCGACCCGAGCAAGATGAGCTTCGGCAGCGACTACGGCGCGAAGAAGGCGTGGAAGGACATCTGGGGCTGCGGCCAGGGCATCGGCGCGGTCAAGGCGGTGGTGCCGGCGGCCGAGCTGGTGGCGCGGCTGAAGCGCGAGTACGACGCGGCGCGCCTGCGCGTGTGCGCCCGCTGAGCACGCCATGACGCGCCGCGCGCTGATCGACCGCGCCACGCTGTTCGACAGCGCCGCGGGCGTGCTGCGGCCGCACTGCAAGATCGTGATCGAGGGCGAGACGATTGCCGCGGTCAGCGACGAGCCGATCACGGTAGGCGACGTGGCGCTGACGATCGACGCCGCCGATCGCGTGGTGCTGCCGGGGCTGATCGATGCCCACGTGCACGTCGTCGCGTCGTCGCACGATCTGTCGGCGTTGGCGTTGCAGCCGGCCTCGCTGGTCGCCGCGCAAAGCAGCTTGATCCTGCGCGACATGCTGCAGCGTGGCTTCACCACGGTGCGCGATGTGGGGGGCGCCGACCACGGCCTGCGCCAGGCGGTGGCCGACGGCCTGTTCGAAGGCCCGCGCCTGTTCGTCGCTGCTGCGCCGGTAAGCCAGACCGGCGGCCACGCCGACATGCGCCCGCGCGGTGCGCGCCAGCGCGAGTTCTTCTGCAGCTGCGCCGGCCTGGGGTTGATCGGCGCCATCGCCGACGGCGTCGGCGAGGTGCGCCGCGCGGTGCGCGAGCAGGTGCGCCAGGGCGCCGATCACATCAAGATCATGGCCGGCGGCGGCATCGCCAGCCCGAGCGATCCGCTCGAAGGCACGCAGTTCTCGGTGGAGGAGCTGCGCGCCGCCTGCGAGGAGGCCGAAGCGGCGAACCTGTATGCGCTGGCGCACGCCTATTCGCCGCGGGCGGTGAGCCGCGCGGTGATGGCCGGGGTGCGCAGCATCGAGCACGGCAACCTGATCGACGAGGCCACCGCACGCCTGATGAAGACGCACGGCGCCTACCTGGTGCCCACGCTGTCGACCTACGCCGCGCTGGCCGACGAAGGGCAGCGCCTAGGCTGGTCGGCGGCGATGCTCGACAAGCTGGCCAAGGTGCGCTCGCGCGGCATCGAGTCGCTGGCGATCGCCAAGGCCGAGGGCGTGCCGATCGTCTTCGGCACCGATCTGCTCGGCCACATGCATGAGCGCCAGTCGGGCGAGTTCGCGATCCGCTCGGCGGCGCAGACGCCGGTGGAGGTGCTGCAAGGCGCCACGATCGAGGCCGCGCGCTTGATGCGCCAGGCGGGCCGGCTCGGGCAACTGGTGCCCGGCGCTCTTGCCGATCTGCTGATCGTCGACGGCGATCCGACGCGCGAGCTGTCGATGCTGGCCGAGCCCGAGCGCGGCATCCGCTTGATCGTGCAGGCCGGCCGCGTGTGCCGCGACACGCTGCACGCGCCGTAGACGTCCCCGCCCGCCGCTCAGCCCGGCGTCGGCGCCAGCTGCGTCATGACCTCGGTGCGCACCTGCGTCATCAGCTTGTGCACCGGGCACTTATCGGCCACCCGCAGCAGCTCCTGACGCTGCGCATCGTCCAGCGCCCCGCCCAGCTCCAGCGTGACCTGAAGCCGGTACACGCCCTGGCGCTCCTGGCTGTCGTCGCGCTCGACCGTGACGCCGATGTCGTGCAGCGGGATCTGCTTGCGCCGCGCGTACCACAGCAACGTCAGCGCCTTGCAGGCACCGAGCGCGCTGTCGTACAGGTCGTGCGGTGTCGGGCCCAGATCCTCGCCGCCGTTGGCCGGCGGCTCGTCGACGTCCAGGCCGTGCTCGCCGATGCGCACGCGGTGCCGCATCTTGGCCGTCAGGTCTCGCTGGATCCGGATGCTCATCGCAAGTCTCCGCTGGCTGAAAAGGTGGGAGCGGGTGCCGCTCAGGGCGTCCGGCTGGCAATCGCGCGCATGAACTCGGCACGCAGCCGCTCGTCGTCGGCCAGCACGCCGGCAAAGGCCTGGGTGCACACGCGCTCGTCGCCGCGCCGGTCCTCGCCGAGCAGCAGGCACAACTGTTCGGCCTCGATCACGCAGGCCGCGCCGCGGGCCTGGCCGTGCTGCACCATCGCTTCGGCGATGTCGCGCGTCATCCATTCCTGGTAGGTCAGGCGGTGGCCGATGGCGTCGACCAGCCGCGCGATGCGCCCGAAGCCGTGCAGCCGCCCGCCCGGCACGTAGCCGACGTGGGCGATGCCGCGAAACGGCACCAGGTGGTGCGGGCACACGCCGTGGATCGCGATGCCGCGCACCACCACCATGTCCTGGCGCGGGTCGTCGAAACCGCTGCCCAGCACCTGTGCCGGGTCCAGCGCGTAGCCGCCAAGCAGCCGCTGTTGCCACAGCTCGCGCACGCGCCGCGGCGTGTGCCCGGTGTGCACGCCGTCGGTGGGCAGGCCGCAGGCGCGCAGCAGATCGGCCACCGCGCGCTCGAACGCGGCCGCGTCGAAGGCGCCGACCCGTGCGATGCCCACGCCGTGGCCGCGGGCAGCAGGCATCGCGTGATCGTCTTCGGTCATGGCCGCGCCGCGTTCAGGAAAACCAGATGCGCCACAGGCCGACGATCACGTGACCCCAGATCAGGATGTTGCCGGCCAGCAGCGTGAACACCCGCGTGAAGTTCCACAGGCTGCGCGCGCGGCGCAGGCAGCCGTCTTCGCCGGTGGTGGCATAGAGCACCAGGTACAGCACCGACGGCACGAAGGTGCCGACGATGAGCACGCTCATCACCCAATAAAAAACCGTCATGCCGCGATTATCGGTGCGGTGCAACACGGTATTGCCGCTGCTGCCGCTGCCGCTGGGGCCGGCGGCTGCGATTCGTCACAGTGCACTAGCATGCGCTGATGTGCGGTGCTGGACCTCGCCCGTCGATGCGCGGTTTGCTCGCCGCGGCGCGCGGCGGCGGGCGGTGTGCGGCGCTGACGGCGGCGGCGGCGGCGGCGGCGGCGGTGCTGGCCCTGCAGGGCTGTGCCGGCATCGCGACGGCGCCCTCGGCGGCGTCGGGCGGCGCGGCCACGGCCAAGCCGCCGCCACCGGCGCGTCCGGCGGCGCTGGCGGTCGAGCGCCAGTGGTTGCAGTCATGGTTTGCCGGCACGCCGGTGCGCATCGAGCAGCTCAGCACGCGCGCCTTTGGCATCGAGGTGCCGCGCGAGTTCAGCTTCGATCGTGGGCGCAGCCAGATCAAGCCGCCGCTGGCGGCGGTACTGGACAAGCTCGCGCAAAGCCTGCAGCGCAAGGCCGCGCTGCGCGTCGAGCTGATCGCCGCGCCGGGCGACGGCGCTGGTGCGGCCGCGCTGGCGCAGCGGCGCGCCGCCAGCGTGCGCCAGCACCTGATGTCGCGCGGTGTGGCCGGCTCACGCCTGGCCGAGCCCGAGGTGGCCGGCAGTGCTGACGTGCAGTTGCGTATCGGCCTGGTGGCGCCTTGACGGCCGGCCTTGTTCGCGCCGCGGTCAGCGCGCGCGGTGCAGGCGGGCTGCGGTGGCGCCGTGCGGCGCGCTCACCGGCTGCAGCCGGCGGTAGAGCAAGGCCAGCGCGGCGGCGCTGAAGCCGCTGGCCAGGGCCAGCGAGCCGACTGATGCCAGGCTCGCGAACTGCAGCAGGGCCTGCGGGTCGACCTGCTCGACGAAGGACGCGAGCTCGTGCACCTGGCGGCGCGTGACCTGGGCCACCTGGGTGATGGCCTCGACGTCGATGCGGGTGCCGGCGCTGTCGCGGGCCACGAACACCGCGAAGGCGCCGGCCGCCACGCCGGCGATCCCCAGCGTGCCCAGCGGCTGCATCAGGCAGTTCAGCAGTCGCACGCGCAGCGGGTGGCTTGCAGCGCTGAACACGCGCGCCACCAGCCCGCAGGTCGAAGCCGCGCCACGCTCGGTGACAGCCGGCGCGGCCGGCCCCGGCGGGCACGAGCGCGGGGTTGGATCAAGCGGGCGGGGCATCGTCACTCCTATCGTTGGCACGGCATGCGCTGCAATCTAAGCCGTCACGCCGCGGCAAGGGTTTGCGTAGTGCTACGAAGCGTAAGGCGCTGCCATCGAGCGCTGCACCGGCTGACACATCGTGTTGCAGCTCCTACGCTTGTCCGTAGTAGCTTTCGCCCCTGTTGCCTCAATCCAGAGTTTTCGACTGCCGTGTTCTCGCGTTCCCGCCCCGTCTTGTTCGATCCGCATGGCACCGCGCGCTCGCGCCGGCGTGTGCCGCGCTGGTTATGGCTGCTGCTGGGCGGTGCCCTGGCCGGTGCGGCCGGTGTCGTCTTCGTGCAGCAGCGCGTGCTGCCGCCGCGGCTGTCGAGCGCGGAATCGGTGGCGTTGCGACAGGCTTTTGCCACTGCCGACGAGCAGCGCTCGCGGCTGCAGGCCGAGCAAGCCAGCCAGCAGCAGCGCGCGCAGCAGCTCGCCAGCGACAACGCCGCGCTGACCGACGCGCTGGTGCGCAGCCGTGCCCGCACCGACGAGTTGCGCGCGGATCTGGCAGCGGTGCTCGACGCGCTGCCGCCCGACCCGCGTGGCGGCGCGGTCGAGGTTCGCGCCGCGCAGTTCAACGCGCGCGACGGCGCGCTCGACTACCAGGTGGTGCTGATGCGCGACGGCGCCAGGGACAAGACGCTGTCGGGGGTGCTGCAGTTCACCGTGGCCGGCCAGTCCGCGCGCGGCGCGGCGAGCTCGGTGGCGCTGCAGCCGATCGCGCTGTCGCTGGGCCGGCATGAGGTGCTGCGCGGCAGCGTGCCGCTGCCCGAGGGTTTCAAGCTCCGGCAGACCACGGTGCAGGTGCTCGACCGCGCGGCCGGCAAGGCGCTGGGCATGCGGGTGCTGCTGGTGCGCTGATCACGCTCGGGCGGTTTGCCGCCGCGCATGACAAGATCGCGTCATGAGCACACCCAACCCCCTGCGGCCACGCCGCAATTGCCACGACGATCGTCGCCTCGGCGCAAGCGCCGCGCTGGCCTGCGCCACCGTGCTGTGGCTGGCCGGCTGCGCGTCGAGCCAGCTGGTGGCGCAGTGGAGCGATCCGCAGTTCGCCGGCCAGCTGGCGCAAGGCACCAAGGTGCTGGTGGCCTGTCACACGCCCGATCTGACGCTGCGCCGGCTTTGTGTGGATCGCATCAGCGAGCAGTTGCTGGCGGCCGGGGTCCAGCCGCTGCCGACGCCTGACGCCGACGGCGCTGCGGCCGACGACGCGGCACTGCTGGGCGCGGCGCGGGCGGCCGGTGCGGCTGCGCTGCTGCGCACCACGATCATCGCCGAGACGACTTCGGTCGCCCCGGCGCCGACCATCGGCATCGGCATCGGCGGCTTCGGCGGCGGCTACCGCAGCGGCGGCGGCGTGGGCATCGGCGTGTCGGCGCCGATCGGCGCCGGCGGCCCCGCGGCCACCGGGTACGGCATGAGCGCCGCGCTCAGCGACACGGCCAGCGGCCAGCTGATGTGGAGCGCACGCGCCAACGCCGCGCCGTCCTCGG
>CALBTN010000163.1 GCA_937967345.1 uncultured Rubrivivax sp.
CCGCAACCGGCATGCCGGTCAGCGGAAATCGAAAGCTTCACAGGCTCTGAGCCCGTGGCCGCGGCGCATCGCGCGAGCACCCCCGCCGTGGCCACCTTCGGGTCGCGCGCGCGGCGCCACCCCAGCTTCGTGCTCGGCGCGCTGCTGAGCCTGCTGTTCATCGGCAGCGCCGCGCTGTCGCTGCTGTGGACACCGTGGCCCGCGGCCGAGATCGACATTCCCAACAAGCTGGCGCTGCCAAGCAGCACGCACTGGCTGGGCACCGACAGCCTGGGCCGCGACATCGTCTCGCAACTGCTGGTGGGCGCGCGCACCTCGATCCTGGTGGGCGTGATCGCGGTGCTGATCGGGCTGGGCTGCGGCGTCGCGCTCGGCTGCCTGGCCGCCGCGCGGCGCGGCTGGGTCGAAGAAGCGGTGATGCGGCTGTCGGACTTCACCTTCGCCTTTCCGGCGCTGCTGTCGGCGATCATGCTCGGTGCGATTTACGGGCCCGGTCTGCTCACCGCCACCGTGGCCATAGGCATCTTCAACATCCCGGTGTTCGCGCGCACCGCGCGCGCGTCGGCCAACGCGGTGTGGGCGCGCGAGTTCGTGCTGGCCGCGCGCGCCGCCGGCGCCGGGGCGTGGCGCATCACGCTGGACCACGTGCTGCCCAACATCGCCAGCATCCTGATCGTGCAGTCCACCGTGCAGTTCGCCACCGCGATCCTGGCCGAGGCGGCGCTGAGCTACCTGGGCCTGGGCACGCAGCCGCCGATGCCCAGTTGGGGCCGCATGCTCAACGAGGCGCAGACGCAGATGTTCCAGGCACCGCAGCTGGCGATCTGGCCCGGCGCGGCGATCGCGCTGGCGGTGCTGGGCTTGAACCTGATGGGCGACGGGTTGCGCGATCTGCTCGACCCGAAGCTGGCGCGGCGGCGCTGACGGGCTGAGCGCCGCACGCGAACACGCCTACTGCGGGTCGTCCATCGCCGCCTGGTGGCGCTTGATGAACTCTTGGTAGGTGTCGATGCCGCGCAACTGCAGCACGGTGTTGCGCACCGCCGCTTCGACCAGCACCGCCAGGTTGCGCCCGGCATCGACCGCGATCACCACCTTGCGCACCGGCACGTCGAGGATTTCCTCGTACAGCGGCTCGTAGGGCAGCCGCTCGAAATCTCGCTCCATCGTCTCCTTGCGCACCAGGTGCACGATCAGCTTCAGCCGCATCTTGCGGCGCACCGCGGTCTCGCCAAAGATCGCCTTGATGTCGAGCAGGCCGATGCCGCGCACTTCAAGCAGGTTCAGCAGCAGGTCGGGGCAGCGGCCGTCCAGCGCGTTCTGCGAGACGCGGTACAGGTCGACCGCATCATCGGCCACCAGACCGTGGCCGCGCGAGATCAGCTCCAGCCCGAGCTCGCTCTTGCCCAGCCCCGATTCGCCGGTGATCAGCACCCCCAGGCCCAGGATGTCCATGAACACGCCGTGCCGCGTGGTGCGCTCGGCGAACAACTGCGCCAGGTACTCGCGCACCACGTCGATCACGTGGCCGGCCGACTCGGCAGTCTCGAACAGCGGAATCTCGGCGCGGTCGCACATGGCCACCAGCCGCGTCGGCGCGGGCGCGCCGTCAGCGACCACGATCATCGGCGGCTCGAGGGTGACGATGCGCGAGATGCGGCGCTCCTGGTCGTCGGGCGCGCAGGTGTCGAGGTAGGCCACTTCGCGGCGCCCGACGATCTGCACCCGGTACGGGTGCACGTAGTTCAAGTAGCCGACGAGGTCGGCCGCGGAGCGCGCGTCGCGCACCGCCTTGTCGTCGAAGTGGCGCTCGGGGTGCCCGTGGCCGGCAATCCACTGCCAGCGCAAGGCCTCGCGATGGACTTCGAACAGGGCCTCGGCGCTGATCGTGCTGGGCTTCATCGATGGCCGGGCGAACGCCGCCGCCTCAGACGACGGAGTTCTGGGCCTGCCAATCGGTGATCAGCTTGTGCACCGTGCTGGCTTCGGGCTCGGCCAGCAGCCGCTCGCGCAGTTCACGGTCCGAGAGCATCTCGGCGATCTCGGACAGGATCTCCAGGTGCCGCTGCGTTGCCGCTTCGGGCACCAGCAGGAAGATCAGCAGGCGCACCGGCTCGTCGTCGGGCGAATCGAAGCCGATCGGCGTGCTGGTGCGCAACACCGCGGCCAGCGGATTCTTCAGGCCCTTGATGCGCCCGTGCGGAATGGCCACGCCGTGACCCAGGCCGGTGGAACCCAGGCGCTCGCGGGCAAACAGGTTGTCGGTGACCGCGCCACGCGCGATCGCGTGCTGGTTCTCGAACAACAGGCCGGCCTGCTCGAACACCCGCTTCTTGCTGGTGGCTTCGACATCGACCACCACGTTGCTGGGTGGCAGGATGGCAGCGAGACGGTTCATGTCGGCAAACGGGCACAGCGCACCTGCCCTGGCAGCGGGCGCATGCCGCGAACAGATACGTTCAGGCGATTATAGGTAGCCGCACCTGCGGCACCGGCAAGGCTGCGGCGCACGCCGCGGCCCTGCCAGCGCTGCCGGATCAAACGGCGCCGATATCGAGCCGCTTGGCGCTGGCGTGGTGATGCTCCTGGGTTCGATCCTTGTGGCGCATCACCTGGCGGTCGAGCTTGTCCATCAGCTGGTCGATGGCGGCGTACAGATCCTCGTGCGCTTGCTCGACGAAGATGTCGCGGCCCTTCACGCGCAGCGTGACCTCGCAGCGCTGACGCCGATCCTTCTCCTTCTGTTTTTCCACGGTCAACAAGACGTTCACGTCGACGACCTGATCGAAATGGCGCGTGACCCGCTCCAGCTTGGTGAGTACGTACTCTCGCAAAGCAGGCGTCACTTCGAGATGGTGTCCGCTGATCGTCAGGTTCATCGAGGGCTCCTTTACGGGCGAGGGAGGATGCGCACCATCATTGGGCGCAAGGTGGCAGGGTCAGTGTGCTACCGAAAAGCTGGGCTGACAAGTGAACCACGGCACCGGCACGGTGCACGGCTGGCGCGCACGCTGCAGTGCGATAATCCGCAGTCATCCAGAGTCTTTCGAGAGGCGTTCTTGGACCGAAGTCACCCTAGGTGACCGTCCACTCCGGCCACAGTGCAGCGCGCGGGTCGCGTCGCGCCGGTACGGGAGTGTGACGGCGCCCACCGATCCATCCCGCACCTTTGCGTGGCGCGTAGAAGGCCTTCGGGCCGGGCGCCGGAGCCGCCGATGCTGAATGTGTTCATGCTGGACAACGGCCGCTTGGCCGGTCGCATCCTCGATGAAGAGGACTTCGACCGCCCCGAGCCGGCGCAGCACCCGCCTGCGGTCTGGATCGACATGGAAGCCCCTACCTCCTGGGAGAAGGATTGGGTGCTGCGCAACTTCGGTTTGATCATTCCGGACGACATCGTCGACGACGACCTCGAGGAATCGGCGCGCTTCTACGAAGAAGACAACGGCGAGCTGCACATCCGCTCGGACTTCCTGATCGACGACGACGTCGCGCCGCGCAACGTGCGCGTGGCCTTCATCCTGCACCACGCGGTGCTGTTCTCGGTCCATGCCGAGGATCTGCCGGTGTTTCGGCTGCTGCGGCTGCGCGCGCGGCGCATTCCCGCGCTGATCGAGGACGCGAAGGACGTGCTGCTGAAGCTGTACGACGGCGACGCCGAGTACTCGGCCGACGCGTTGGAAGGCATCTACGACGCGCTGGAGCGCGTCAGCACGCGCGTGCTCAAGCAAAGCGTCAATGACCAGGAGGCGAGCGAGGCGCTGTCGGCGATCGCGCGCGAAGAAGACCTCAACGGGCGGATCCGGCGCAACGTGATGGACACGCGCCGCGCAGTCAGCTTCATGATGCGCAGCCGCATGCTCAACGCCGAGCAGTTCGAGCAGGCGCGCCAGATCCTGCGCGACATCGATTCGCTGGACAGCCACACCACCTTCCTGTTCGACAAGATCAACTTCCTGATGAACGCCACGGTCGGCTTCATCAACATCAACCAGAACAAGATCATCAAGATCTTCTC
>CALBTN010000164.1 GCA_937967345.1 uncultured Rubrivivax sp.
GCGACATCGAGGCCGGGCCGCCGCCGGCGTCGCTGATCGCGCTGCCCATGCGGGTGGCCGCCAGCATGCCGGCATTGCCCGATACCGCGCCCAGCGCGCCCAGCGCCCCGCCCAGGCCGCGACACCAGGCGATCACCCGGCGGCGCGAGCCGCGGTCCGACAGCCGCGCCAGCGGCAGTGCCAGCAGCGCGAACGACAGCGCGAAGCCCAGGCTGGTGACCGCCGCCACCTCCAGATCGCCGAGCTTGAACTCGCGCTGCACCGGCACCAGCAGCACCGCGAAGATCTGCCGATCCATGAACGCCAGCGCCGACAGCAGCGCCAGCATGGCAAGGCTGAAGCGCGCGCGCGGCAGCGGCTGCGGGATGGGGCTGGACATGAAGCGGAGCGAATCAGAGCAGGATCGGGCGGCGCCAACGCAAGCCATCCCGAGCCACCAGCGCCCAGGCACCGTGCAACCCGATGGTGCTGGCTCTGGCGGTGGCGCACACTGGCTTGCGCGTGCCCAGCCATTCTTTGCGCGCACACGCCCGCAACCATCGTCCGCGCGGACGATGCCCGACGAAAGCCGGCGCCTATAGTGCGCGAGCATGGCGCCAGCCGGCAACAACAATGGAGACGAGACCATGATCCTTGCGAACCCGTCAACCCAAGCCCGCCGCATCGCAGCGGCCTGCCTGATCGCCAGCAGCGCGGTCTGGGCGCTGCCCGCCGCGGCACAGGCGCCAGCCGCGGCCAAGCCCCAGCTCGACCCGGCGCTGCTGATGCAAGGCTTCCCACCGCCGCCCGAGTACCGCATCCACATCGGCAACTGGCAGGACTATCCGCAGAAGATCTGGTCGTTCCAGCACACGCGCGAGCTGTTCCCGACGCGCGGGCTCAAGCCGATCGGCGCGGTGCGGCCCTTGGCCAGCGCGCCGCTGAACCTGGACGACCTGCAGGTGGGCACCGCGGCCGCACCGATGACCTGGCCGCAGATGCTGGCCGCCACGAACACCGACGCGGTGCTGGTGCTGCACCACGGGCGCATCGTCGACGAGCGCTACTTCAACGGCATGAAGCCCGGCACCCCGCACCTGATGTTCTCGGCCACCAAGTCGATGGTCGGGCTGATGTCGGCCACCCTGATCGCCGAGGGCAAGCTCGACGAGAACGCGCTGGTAGGCAAGCTGCTGCCCGAGCTGGCCGACAGCGCCTGGGCCGGCGCCACCGTGCGCCAGGTGCTGGACATGACCGACGGCGTGCGCTTCAACGAAAACTACACCGACCCCAAGTCCGACATCTTCGCCTACGTCGGCGCGATGGGCTGGGCGCCGCAGTACAACAACCCGGCCAACCCCAGCGGCATCCTGAACATGCTGCCCACGCTGAAGAGCCTGCACGACGAGCCGCGCGGCACCGCGTTTCGCTACCGCTCGCCGGCCACCGATGTCACCGCGTGGATCGCCGCGCGCACCGCCAACCAGTCGGTCAGCGCCTGGCTGCAGCAGCGGCTGTGGAGCCAGCTGGGCATGGAAAGCGATGGCAGCTTCATGCTCGACCCGCTGGGCACCGAGGTCAGCTTTGCCGGCATGAGCGCCAGCCTGCGCGACCTGGGCCGCATCGGCCAGATGCTGCTGCAGCATGGGCGTGTCGGCGACCAGCAGATCATCCCGGCCAGCGTGGTCGACGCGCTGATCCGCGGCGGCGACCCGCGCGCCTTCGAAGCCGCCAAGATGCCGCACCGCCCGGGCTGGTCGTACCGCGCGCAGTGGTGGGTCAACCCGCAGCCGCCGCGCTCGTTCGCGGCGATGGGCGCGTTCGGCCAGCGGCTGTACGTGTTCCCCGACCACGACGCGGTGATCGTCGTCTTCGGCAGCCAGCCCCAGCCCGATGCTGCCGCGGTGGACGTGCACCACCACCGCGCCTTCGCCGCGCTGATGGCCAAGCTGCAGGCGTTGAAGTAGGTCTGCGCGGCGCAGCGCGCCGCAGGCGTCAGGGCGCTTCGAGCCGCGCTTCGGGCTGGGGCGCGGTGTCGTCGCTGAAGCAGCCCTCGTAGGTGAACAGCAGCGACACGTAGAACACGGTGGAAAACACCAGCCCGGCCGGCATCGCCACCAGGCCGGCCAGTTGCTTGGCGCCGAACAGCGCGAACAGCAGGCCAAGCAAGGTGCCGAACACCGCGATCACGCCGGCCCAGGCCAGCGAGTAGGCGAAGAACGCGCCCTTGCAGCGCCACACCGCCAGCGTGCTGGAAAACAGCGCCTGGCCGGCGCTCTGGCCCTGCCAGTGCACCAGCGCCGGCGCATGCCAGAACGGCACCGACAGCGCCGCGGCCAGGCCGAAGCGCGCGAGCAGCCCCCAACTCAGCTGCGGGTCGCCAAGCAAGGCGTCGAGCTCGGCGTGGCCCTCCTCGCCTTCGGCCATCAGCCGTTGCAGCCGCTCGAACGCGCCGCCATCGACCCAGTCGCTGAAGGTCATGATCAGCACCGTGGCCAGCGCATAGGCGGCGCACAGCGTCAGCAGCGCGTTGCGCCGCGGCTGGCCGGCGCGCAGCGGCTCGATGAACAGGCCCGGATGCACCAGGCCGTTGCCGCGCGCGGCCCGGCTGGCCAGCATGAAGCCCAGGCTGAGCAGCGGCAGCGTCATCAGCATCAGCACGCCGCCGACCACCGGCAGCAGCGACACCAGCAGCGCCACCAGCAAGAAGCTGACGAACATGCCGGTGAACGGCAGCGCGCGGCGCATGAACAACGCGAAGGCCCGGCCCAGCCACTGCACGCCATCGCCGGGCGCGGCTTGTCGGATCGAAAGAGCCATGTCAATTACCCATGCTGCCGCTGCGGCGGTGTCGAGGTCGGAGCCGGCTGCGGTGTGCCGCAAGGCGGCGCGTTCGGCGCGTGCATCTCGTGCAAGGCGAACCGCTTCACTGCAGCGGGTGCCACGGCCGCTCGATGCTGTCGCGCAGCACGCGCTCGAAGTGCAGCGGATCCTTGGGCTGCAGCAGCGCGGCCGCGCGCGGCAGGTGCATGTCCCACAGCCGCGACAGCCAAAAGCGCAGCGCGGCCGCGCGGCGCAGCGCCGGCAGCAGGCGCAACTCGCCGCTGCTCAAGCGGCGCTCGCCTTGATAGGCATCGCACAACCGCCTGGCCGGGCCCTCGAGCAGGTGGCCACTGGCCTGGTCGATGCACCAGTCGTTCAGGCACACCGCCAAGTCGAACAGGTAGCTGTCGATGCCGGCGAAGAAGAAGTCGAACAGCCCACTGAGCCGGTCGCCGCCGCCGCTGGTGTCGAACACCACGTTGTCGCGGAACAGGTCGGCATGGATCGGCCCGCGCGGCAGCGCCTGGGCCGCGGCCGACGCCGCCAGGTCACGCTGGAAGGCCAGCTCCTCGTGCAACAGCTGCGCGCGTTCGTCGTCGAGGAACGGCAGCACCTGCGGCGCGGTGGCAAGCCACCAGTCCAGCCCGCGCAGGTTCGGCTGGCGCAGCTCGAAATCAGCGCCGGCCAGGTGCAGCCGCGCCAGCACGCGGCCGAGTTGCTCGAGGTGCGTGGCCTCGGGGGCTTCGACGTGGCGCCCGCTCAGCCGCGTCAGCAGCGCGGCCGGACGATCGCACAGCGTGTGCACCAAGCACCCGCTGGCATCGGCCTGCGGCTCGGGCACCGGCAGACCGCGCCGCGCCAGGTGCTGCATGTAGTGCAGGTAGAACGGCAGCTGCTCGTGGCGCAGCCGCTCGAACAGCGTCAGCACCCACTGGCCGCCCTCGGTGGTGGCGAAGTAATTGGTGTTCTCGATGCCGGCGCTGATGCCCTGCAGCTCGCGCAGCGCGCCGCGCCCGAGGCGGCGCACGAAAGCATCGGCCTGGGCGAAGCTCAGCTCGGTGTAGACGGCCATGCGCGCTGGCGCGTCAGAACGACAGCAGCTGCCACAGCGCGCGGCCCTCGGTGCGGCGGTCCTGCGACGCATCGCGGCCGTCGGCATTGGGGCCGATCGCGTAGGCCGGCACGCCGGGCAGCTTGGGCTGCACGCTCACGCGCCGCGTGATGCCGCGCACGCGAAGCTCCTCGATGCGCACATGGTCGTCCTCGCTGACCAGCAGTTGCACCTTGGGCTCGCCGCCGCGCTGCGGCACGGCGGCCTCGGCGGGCGGCTGCGGCGGCGCAGCCGGCTGCGCCCGGCACTGGGCGCCAGGCCAACCCGTCAGACCCAGCCAGAGCAAACCGGCATACAGCGCAGACCTCATGGCGCGATTCTAGGCGGCCGCCTCGGCTCGCCGCGGGCCGTGCGCGCCCGGCCGCGGCGCTGCCGGACAATGCGCCGATGAGCGACACGACGATGCTGCTGGTCGACGGCTCCAGCTACCTGTACCGCGCCTACCACGCGCTGCCCGACCTGCGCAGTCCGGACGGCTTCCCGACCGGCGCGCTGCACGGCGTGATGGCGATGATGAAGTGGCTGCGCGAGCGCCACCCGGCGGCGCACGCGGTGTGCGTGTTCGATGCCAAGGGCCCGACCTTCCGCGACGCCTGGTACGACCAGTACAAGGCGCAGCGCGCGCCGATGCCCGAGGCGCTGGCGCAGCAGATCGAGCCGATCCACGAGGCGGTGCGGCTGCTCGGCTGGCCGGTGCTGGAAGTGCCCGGCATCGAGGCCGACGACGCCATCGGCACGCTGGCGCGCATCGCCGCGGCGGCCGGCCACCAGGTGCTGATCTCCACCGGCGACAAGGACCTGGCGCAGCTGGTGACGCCGCAGGTGACGCTGGTGAACACCATGGCCAAGCCGCCCGAGGTGCTGGACGCGGCTGGCGTGCTGGCCAAGTTCGGCGTCGCGCCCGAGCGCATCGTCGACTACCTGGCGCTCGTCGGCGACAGCGTCGACAACATCCCCGGCGTGGCCAAGGTCGGGCCCAAGACGGCCGTGAAGTGGCTGGCCGAATACGGCTCGCTGGACGGCGTGATCGCCGTGGCCGCGCAGATCAAGGGCGCCGTCGGCGACAACCTGCGCCAGGCGCTGGACTGGCTGCCCACCGCGCACAAGCTGGTGACGGTGCGCACCGACTGCGACCTGTCGGCGCAGCTGCCGGGCTGGCCGGCGCTGGACGCGCTGGCGCTGCGCGAAGTCGATCGCGACGGCTTGCTCGCGTTCTTCGAGCGCTACGGCTTTCGCACCTGGCGCAAGCAGCTCGAGGACGCGGCCGCGGCACCGGCCGCACCCGCCGCGCCTTCGACCGCGCTGCCCGCAGCCATCGCCACAGCGCCGGTGGCGGCGCTGCCGCACGACTACGAAACCGTGCTCGACTGGCCGCGCTTCGAGCACTGGCTGCGCAAGATCGAAGCCGCCGAGCTGGTGGCGCTGGACACCGAGACCGATTCGCTGGATGCGATGCGCGCGCGCATCGTCGGCATCTCATTTGCCACCGAGCCGGGTGTGGCCGCCTACGTGCCGCTGGCGCACGGCTATCCGGGCGCGCCCGAGCAGCTGCCGCTGCAGCAGGTGCTGCAGCGCCTGCAGCCCTGGCTCGAGGATGCGGCGCGGCCCAAGCTCGGCCAGAACCTGAAGTACGACCAGCACGTCCTGGCCAACCACGGCATCGCGCTGCGCGGCGTGCAGCACGACACCATGCTGCAAAGCTACGTGCTCGAAGCGCACCGGCCGCACGGCCTGGAGAGCCTGGCCGAGCGCCACCTCGGCCGCCGGGGGCTGAGCTACGAAGACCTGTGCGGCAAGGGCGTGCACCAGATCCCCTTCGCCCAGGTCGATGTCGAACGCGCCACGCGCTACTCGGGCGAGGACAGCGAGATGGCGCTGCAGCTGCACCAGACGTTGTGGCCGCAATTGTGTGCCGACGCCGGGCTGCGCTACGTCTACGAGCAGCTCGAGATGCCCACGCTGACGCTGCTGCAGCGCATCGAGCGCCACGGCGTGCTGATCGACGCGGCGCAGCTCGCGCTGCAAAGCCGCGAGCTGGGCGAGCGCTTGCTGGCGCTGGAGCAGCAGGCGCACGAGCTCGCCGGCCAGCCCTTCAACCTGGGCAGCCCGAAGCAGATCGGCGAGATCCTGTTCGGCAAGCTCGGGCTGCCGGTGGCCAAGAAGACCGCCAGCGGCGCGCCCAGCACCGACGAGGAGGTGCTGGAAAAGCTGGCGCTGGACCACCCGTTGCCCAAGTGCATGCTCGAGCACCGCGGCCTGGCCAAGCTCAAGGGCACCTACACCGACAAGCTGCCGGCGATGGTCAACCCGGCCACCGGCCGCGTGCACACCACCTACGCGCAGGCGGTGGCGGTCACCGGCCGGCTGGCCAGCAACGAGCCGAACCTGCAGAACATCCCGATCCGCACGCCCGAGGGCCGGCGCGTGCGCGAGGCCTTCATCGCGCCGCCGGGCCATGTGCTGATGTCGGCCGACTACTCGCAGATCGAGCTGCGGCTGATGGCGCACATCAGCGGCGACGAAGGCATGCGCGCGGCCTTTGCCGCCGGCGAGGACATCCACCGCGCCACCGCGGCCGAGGTCTTCGGCCTGCCGCTGGCCGAGGTCGGCCCCGAGCAGCGGCGCTACGCCAAGACCATCAACTTCGGCCTGATCTACGGCATGGGGGCGTTCGGGCTGGCGCAGGCGCTGGGCATCGAGGCCAAGGCGGCGCGCGACTACATCGAGCGCTACTTCGCGCGCTTTGCCGGCGTGCGCCGCTGGATGGAGGCCACCAAGGCCAGCGCCGCCGAACTCGGCTACGTCAGCACGCTGTTCGGCCGGCGCATCGTGCTGCCCGAGATCCGCGGCGGCAGCGGGCCTAGGCGCAGCGCCGCCGAGCGCCAGGCGATCAACGCGCCGATGCAAGGCAGCGCGGCCGACCTGATCAAGCTGGCGATGATCGCGGTGCAGCGCGCGATCGACGGCGAGCAGCGCGCGACAAGCATGGTGATGCAGGTGCACGACGAGCTGGTGTTCGAGGTGCCCGATGACGAGATCGACTGGGCGCGCGAGGCGGTGCCGCGGCTGATGAGCGGCGTGGCCGAGTTGAGCGTGCCGCTGCTGGCCGAGGTGGGCGTGGGCCCGAACTGGGAGCGCGCGCATTGAGCTTGCGGCCATCGCAGCGCGTGCGCCAAACACCCTCGGCATCACCCAGCCGGCCGCGCTGATGCCATAGCACGGGCCGCGCCAGTAGAGCGCTCGCCCTAGCAGAATGTCCCCAAATTGGGGTGCAGCCCCTAGGCCTTGCCGGCACAGTGAGCGCATGGCAGCCAGCGCGAACGCGCCCGAGCCAACGCAACCTCAACCCAGGAGAAGCACGATGAGCAAGCACAACCTTTCCAGCGTCACCGCGGCCGTGATCGATTCGTATGGCAACACCGCGATCAACGTGATCCACGCCTACCGCGCCGGCAGCGAGCGCGTGATCGGCTTCGTCGACCAGCGTTTCGAAGCCGTCGTCAACACCGATGCGGTGAACCTGGCCGAACAGGTGCGCACCAGCCTGATCGACACCCAGCAGCGCATCAGCGGCTACACCACCAAGCGCCTGCACCACGGCACCGAGCGCGCCGAGAACGCGATCCACACCGCCGTCGACCTGGCGCACAAGGGCGCGCGGCGCATCGCCGCCAACGCCGAGCGCTTCGACCAGGCCACCCAGTTGGGCGCGCTCGAGGCGATCAACCGCGTCGCGCTGCCCGCGGCCACCGCGATGAGCCAGGTCATCTCGCGCATCGAGGACGGCTCGAGCCGCCTGGTGCGGCGCGTGGCGGGCAAGTCGACACTGGTCAAGGCTGCCGCCAGGAAGGCCAAGACGGTGAACAAGGCCGCGGCCAAGGCGGCAAGCACTGCCGCCCACAAGACCGAAGCGGCGAAGAAGACGGCGGTGCGCAAGACCAGCGCGGCGGTGCGCAAGGCGCGCGCCGCGGTCGCCGACGCTGCCGCCTGATGCGCCTGCGCGAGCCGGCGACCGGCCGGCCCGCGCCCGGTACTGTTTGGCGCGGCCGGCCTCCTAGAATCCCACAATGACCGAAGCTCCTGCTGCCACCTCGATCCCGATGCTGGCGGCAGCGGCGGCGCCCGCGGCGGCGCGACTGGTCAGCCGCGAGAGCGCGATCCTCGACTTCAACCACCGCGTGCTGGCCCAGGCGCAGCGTGCCGACGTGCCGCCGCTGGAACGGCTGCGCTACCTGACCATCGTCTCGTCGAACCTGGACGAGTTCTTCGAGGTGCGCTTCGCCGAGCTGCTGGAGGCGTCGCGCTCGACCCACCCCACGGTGTCGAGCGCCGACGTCGCCGCGGTGTCGGCCGCGGCGCGCGCGCTGCTCGACGCGCAGTACCGCGTGTTCAACGACGAGGTCATGCCCGCGCTGCGGCAGCACGGCGTGGTGGTGCTCAACCACACCGAGCGCGATGAGGCGCAGCGCAAGTGGGTCGCGCGCTACTTCGCGCGCCAGGTGCGCCCGCTGCTGGTGCCGGTGGCGCTGGACCCGGCGCACCCGTTCCCGCAGATCGCCAACAAGTCGCTGAACTTCATCTGCCGCCTCGGCGGGCGCGACGCCTTCGGCCGGCGCAACCTGATCGCCATCGTCAAGGTGCCGCGGGTGCTGCCGCGCGTGATCCGCCTGCCCGACGAACTGGCCGGCGGCCGGCAGGTGTTCGTGCTGCTGACCAGCGTGATCCGCGCCCATCTGGCCGAGCTGTTCCCGGGGCGCACGGTGGACGCGTTCTCGCAGTTTCGCGTCACCCGCGACTCCGATCTGGACGTCGACGAGGACGAAGTCACCAACCTGCGCCAGGCGCTGCGCACCGGGCTGTCGACCCGCCACTACGGCCAGGCGATCCGGCTCGAGGTGATGCAGACCTGCCCGGCGCAGTTGTCGCAGTTCTTGCTGGCGCAGTTCGGCCTGGGCGAAGACATGCTGTTTCGCGTCAACGGGCCGGTCAACCTGGGCCCGTTGACCGCGCTGATCGACCAGGCCAGCGCCGACGAGTTGCGCTTCGCGCCGTTCGAGCCGGCCTGGCCGGCGCAACGGCTGCCGCCGGGGGTGTCGATCTTCGACGCGCTGCGCTGCGGCGACCTGCTGCTGCACCACCCGTTCGAAAGCTTCGCCCCGGTGGTGCAGTTCCTGCGCGAGGCCGTCGACGACCCCGAGGTGCTGGCCATCAAGCAGACCATCTACCGCACCGGCGCCAAGTCGGTGCTGATGGAACTGCTGATCGAGGCGGCGCGGCGCGGCAAGGAAGTGACCTGCGTGGTCGAGCTGAAGGCGCGCTTCGACGAGGAGGCCAACATCAACTGGGCCGAGCGACTCGAGGCCGTGGGCGCGCAGGTGGTGTACGGCATCGTCGGGCTCAAGACCCACGCCAAGCTGCTGCTGGTGACGCGGCGCGAGGGCAAGAGGCTGCGGCGCTACGTGCACCTGTCCACCGGCAACTACAACCCGCGCACCGCCGAGCTGTACACCGACATCGGCTACCTGAGCTGCGACGCCGGGCTGACGCTGGACGCCGACACGCTGTTCCTGCAACTGGCCAGCCAGGTCAACCTGCGGGCCACGCGCCACCTGCTGACCGCGCCGTTCGTGCTGCATCGGCGCATGCGCGAGCACATCGAGCTGGTGGCGCGCGCGGCGCGGCGGCGCGCGCCGGCACGCATCGTCGCGAAGATGAACTCGCTGACCGACGCCGCGCTGATCGACGCGCTGGTGGCGGCGGCCGCGGCCGGTGCACGGATCGACCTGATCGTGCGCGGCGCCTGCCTGCTGCCCGCCGACCTGCCCGGGCTGGGCGGGCGCATCCGGGTGCGCTCGGTGGTCGGGCGCTTCCTGGAGCACACCCGGGTGATGTACTTCCGCTGGGGCCGCGGCGGCGACGACGAGGTGCTGTTCCTGAGCAGCGCCGACTGGATGACGCGCAACATGTTCGGCCGCATCGAGGTGGCCTGGCCGGTGCACGACGCCGCGCTGCGCCAGCGCGTGATCGACGAATGCCTGGTGCCGTACCTGCACGACACGCTGGATGCCTGGACCCGCGGCCCCGACGGCCAGTACCGGCGCGATGCCGACGGCGGCGACAGCGGCGGCGGCAGCGGCGGCCTCGGCCACGTCAGCGCGCAGCAGGCCCTGCTGCGCCGCTACGACCCGCAGGCGCGTTGACGATGGACCTGATCCTGTGGCGCCATGCCGATGCCGGGCAGCCGCTCGACGACGCGGTGCTCGACCTGCAGCGCCCGCTGTCGCCGAAAGGCGTCAAGCATGCGGCGCGCATGGCCGGCTGGCTGCAGCGCGTGCTGCCCGAGCGCACCCGCGTGCTCGCCAGCCCGGCGCTGCGCTGCCAGCAGACCGCGCAGGCGCTGGGCCGCGCGTTCGATACCCGCGACACGCTGGGCCCGGGTGGCGGCGTGCGCGCGCTGCTGGCGCTGGCCGGATGGCCGGATCGGCAAAGACCGGTGTTGATCGTCGGACACCAGCCGACGCTGGGCGCCACCGCGGCCTGGCTGATGACCGGCGGCCGCGCTGCCGGCGATTCCGCTGGCGCGGACGATGCGGGCACGGCCGCTCTGGCCGCCACCAGCGACGCCGACGACGCCGGCGCTGCGCCGTGGCACGCGCCGTCCTGGACCATTCGCAAGGGCGCGGTGTGGTGGCTGCGCCGGCGGGTGCGCGCCGGCATGAGCGAAGTCGTGGTGGTGGCGGTGCGCGCGCCCGACGCGCCTTGAGCCGCCGCGGCGGACCGCCACCGCTCGCGGCGCAGCGGGCCAGCCTACGAGCGTGGGCGGCCGCGCTTCAGGCCGGCTTCTTCTGCAGACTCTGCACGTAGGGCCGCATCGCCGCGATGAAGGCCACGATGCCGATGACGTACACCACCATCGACCACGCCAGCGCCCAGCGCAGCGCCTCGTTGCCGTAGCGCGCGGTCAGCGCATCGCTGAGCACGCCGATCAGCAGCGGGCCGAGGCCGCCGCCGATCATCACCAGGCCGAGGTTGAAGATCGCGTTGGCGGTGGCGCGGCGGTGCGCCGGGATGATGTCCGACAGCGCCGCATACACCGGCGCCATCCACCACACCGTGGTCATGCCGAAGGCCACGTACAGCGCGATCGAGCGCGGGATCGCCACCCCGCCCAGCACCCACGGATCGGTCGCCGGCATCATGTAGAACGCCACGCCGGCCGGCAGGGCCAGCGCGCAGCCCAGCACCGGCACGCCCAGGCGCCAGCGCGGGTCGCGCCGGGTCAGCGCATCGCACAGCCAGCCGCTGATCAGCGATCCCATCACCGCCGCCAGGCCGCCGAGGATGCCCATCACCGCGCCGGCGCTTTGCAGCGTCAGGCCGTGCGAACGCACCAGGAAGGCCGGCGTCCAGATGCCGATGCCGTAGCCGGCGAAGCCCAGCACCAGCCCGGCCAGCGTCAGCCGGGTGAAGGCCGGCGACTGCCACAGGTCGGCAAAGACCTGGCGCGCGGGCTCGCTGGGCGCGGCGGCCGGCGCTGCGGCCGCGCTCTCCCAGACGCCGCGCTTGGGCTCGACCGCGGTGAAGCGCAGCAGCACCGCGGCCAGCACGCCGGGCATCGCGATCCAGATGAAGGCCTGGCGCCAGCCGTAGTGGTGCGCGATCCAGCCGCCCAGCGCCAGGCCGAACAGGATGCCGAACTGCGGCCCGAGCATGAACACGCTCATCGCGCGCGCGCGCTTGGCCGGCGGATAGTGGTCGGCCACCATCGACAGCGACGGCGGTGTGCCGCCGGCCTCGCCCACCGCCACGCCGATGCGCGCCAGCGCCAGCGTCCAAAAGCCGCTGGCCATGCCGCACAGCGCGGTGAAGATGCTCCAAGCGCCGCAGCAGATCGCGACGAAGTTGCGCCGGTTGGCGCGGTCGGCATAGCGTGCGAAGGGGATGCCCAGCAGCGAATAGAACAGCGCGAAGGTCAGCCCGGTGAGCAACCCCATCGCGGTATCGCTGACGTTGAACTCGCGCTTGATCGGCTCGACCAGGATGCCGATGACCTGCCGGTCGGTGAAGCTCATCGTGTAGACGAACAGCAGCAGCAGCAGCGTCCAGTGGGTCGAGAACGGCAGTCGCGCGCTGTGCGCCGGATTGCGCGCGCCCGGCGGTGCGGCGGTCGATGCGGCGGGGTTCGTTGCCATCAGTGTTGTCTCCTGCTTGTTCTTGCGCTGTTCTAGGTTCGCGCCGCGACGGGTAGCGCGCACCTTCGGCCGGCGGCTCGCGCCGCCCGCGCCCGGGCCCTCGCAGTATGCCGCCGGCCTAGGCCGGTGCGCGCTGCAGCGTATCGGACGCGACGGCCTGCTGCGCCTGGGCCGGGGTGGGCAGCACGCCCGCGCGCGCGCACCAGCGCGCGTACTGCACCTCGAGGTAGCGCTGCAGCGCCTCGACCGTCAGGTCGCAGCGCAGCGAGTGCGGCACGTCGAAGCCGTGGTGCGCGTTGGGCACCTCGGCGTAGATCACCTCGTTGCCCAGGCCCTCGCGCAGGCGCTGCACGAACCAGCGCGCCTCGTCCAGCGGGATCAGCTCGTCGTGCGTGCCGTGCACGACGAAGAACGGCGGCCCGGCCTGGCCGGACCCGGCGCGCAGGTAGCTCGACGGCGCCATCGCGCGCCACATCGCCTCGTGCTGGGCCCGGGGCGCGGGCATCACGCTGCGCTCGAGGAACTCCTGGAAATGCGCATCGGGCACACGCTCGGCGAGCAGGTCGACCTTGCCGTACATCTGCAGCACCGCCTGCACGCGGGTGTCGGCGGCCTCGAAACCCGGCTGCCACTGCGGCTGGTTGGCGGTCAGCCCGGCCAGCGCGACCAGGTGCCCACCCGCGGAGCCACCGGTGATGACGATGAAACGCGGGTCGCCACCGTGCTTGGCGGCGTTCTCGCGCGTCCAGGCGATCGCGCGCTTGACGTCGATGATGTGCTCGGGCATGCGCACCCCCGGGCTCAGGCGGTAGTCGGCGTCGACCACCAGCCAGCCGCAGCTGGCCATGTGCATCAGCAGCGGCATCGCCTGCGTGCCCTTCTCGCCGATGACCCAGCCGCCGCCGTGGATGTTCAGCAGCACCGGGCGCGGCCCGGCGGCCGGCGTGCGCGACACGATCACGTCCAGGTGCTGCTGCTTGTGCGGGTTGGCGACGAAGGGGATGTGCCGCGTCCACAGCACGTCGTCGCGGCGGTAGCCCATCGGGCGCCACCAGTGCGCCGGGTCGAGCTTGCGGCGGATCAGCGATGTGCGTGTCGGCGCGATCTGTCGTTCGTAGTCGGCGCCCAGCGCCTGGCGCACCGCGCCGTCGATGGCGTCGAAGGCGCCGCGCGAGCGCCAGATCACCCACACCAGCCCGACGATGGCCGCGGCGTGCAGCCCCAGCGCCCAGCGGCCGACGTCCAGCGCGTCGATGCCCAGCGCCCAGGCGCCGGCGCCAAGCACCACGCCGATGGTGGCCAGGAACGCCGACAGCTCGCTGCCGGGCAACGCGAAGGCCAGGTACCAGATCGACAGGCGGTCGATCGTCCCGGGCCGCTTGAGCAGGGCCGTCACGGCGAACAGGCAGCCGATGATGCCGAGAACGAAGGAGCACCAGGCGACGATGGTCATGGCGGGGGTGGGCGTGGAGTTGGCAGATGCTTCGCGCGGCACTGTTGCACGCCCGGCCGCGCGGATCACCGTGCAAACGGACTACGGCGCGCGCGCAGCGGCGCAACCCCGGCGCCGCAGTCGGTGGCGTCAGCCCGAGCCGCCCAGCAGCGCGACGCTGTTCAGGAAGATGCGCACCAGCTCGGTCTGCCGGCGCACCCCGGTCTTGGAGAAGATCGAGCGCAGGTGCGCGCGGGCGGTGTTGCGCCGGATGTTCAGCGCTTCGGCCGCCTCTTCCAGCGACAGCCCGTTGGCCAGCTGGATCGCCAGCGCGGTCTCGGCCGGCGTCAGCTGGAACAGCTGCTGCGCCAGGCGCACCGGCGGGTCGGCCTTGCCCTCGGCGTCGCGCACGAACACGGCCACGCTGGGGCGATGTTTGCCCTCGCTCCAGTCGTCGGGCGCGATCGGCTGCACCACCACGCCCCAGGCCACCTTGCCCGAGGGCCGCGTCACCGACATCGCCTCGATCAGCGAGGTCTTGCCGCTGGGCACCGTGGCCACGGCCTCGCGGATCAGGCGCTGCAGCCGGGTGTTGTCGGTGCGGTAAGTGGCTTCGATCTCGTCGCCGGCGATGCGCAGCCCGTCGCCCATCTTGACGATCGCGGCGGCCATCGGGTTGCACTCGATCACCTTGCCGTGCTCGTCGAGCACGATGGCACCGACCATCAGCTGCGCCATCGCCTGGCTGTACAGCGAATGCACCCGCTGGTCGCGGCGCTGCACCTGGTGCAGGTTGAGCGCGCGGCGCAGGTGCGGCAGCAGTCGCGCGCACTGCGCGCGCTCGGCCGCACCGAAGGGGGCTTCGCGCTCGGAGCGCGTCAACCTGAAGCCGTAGATGCCGCCGGACGCCGAGATGTCGCAGGCCATCACGTGGAACACGTCGTGCGGCTTGCACCAGTCGCGGTAGTACTGCGAATTGCGCCAGTCGGTGTCGGACAGGATGTCGCCGATCGTCACCAGCCGGTCGGGCTGCAGGCTCGAGAACGGGCTCAGCGCGATGTAGCGGTTGTGCGGATCGAGCTCGCGCGGCTCGGCGGTGGCCGACACGATCAGCCCGAGGTCGTCGACACCACCGGGGCGCACGATCAGCGACACGTAGTTGGCGCGCAGCTCGCGGCAGATCGCCAGCAGGCACGAGGCCCAAAGCGAAGGGTCGATCGCGGCGTCGTAGATGCCGCTGAGCAGCGCGCTGAAGCCGTCGAGCGCGGTGTTCAGCGCTTGGGCACGGGAGGTCTCGGGCATGAAGCGGCCAGTCTAAACCGCCGCCAATACCATTTGCGCCCCCAGAAAACCCGATGGCCCGCCGCGCGGTCACCGCGCGGCGGGCATCACCCGACCCCTGGGACGATCAGGCCAGCTCGAACAGCCCGGCCGCACCCATGCCGCCGCCCACGCACATGCTGACCACCACCCAGCGCACGCCGCGGCGCCGGCCTTCGATCAGCGCGTGGCCGACCAGCCGCGCCCCCGACATGCCGAAGGGGTGGCCGACCGCGATCGCGCCGCCGTCGACGTTGAGCCGGTCTTCGGCGATGCCCAGCCGGTCGCGGCAGTACAGCGCCTGGCAGGCGAAGGCCTCGTTCAATTCCCACAGGCCGATGTCGGCCACCTTCAGGCCGTGGCGCTCGAGCAGCCTGGGCACCGCGAACACCGGGCCGATGCCCATTTCATCCGGCGCGCAGCCGGCCACCGCCAGGCCGCGGTAGGTGCCCAGCGGCGTCAACCCGCGCGCCTTGGCCTCGGCCGCGCTCATCAGCACCGAGGCGCTGGCGCCGTCGGACAGCTGCGAAGCGTTGCCGGCGGTGATGTGCTGGCCTTCGGCGATGACCTTGCCGTTCTTCCACACGGGTTTCAGCTTGGTGAGGCTTTCCAGCGTGGTGTCGGCGCGGTTGCCTTCGTCGCGCTCGAGCGTGACCGTCTCTTTGGTCGTCGGCTGGCCTTCCTTGTCGAACAGCTGCTTGACGCTTTGCAGCGGCACGATCTCGGCGTCGAAGCGCCCGGCGGCCTGCGCCGCCGCGGTGCGCGCTTGACTTTGCAGCGCGAACTCGTCCTGACGCGCACGCGAAATGCCGTAACGCGCGGCCACGACCTCGGCGGTCTCGATCATCTGCATGTAGGCCGCCGGGCTGGCCGCCAGCACCGCCTGGCTTTGTGCGCGGTGGCTGTTCTTGTGCTGGTTTTGCGTCAGCGAGATCGACTCCATGCCGCCGGCCACCGCGATGCGCAGGCTGCCGGTCATGATGCCCTGCGCCGCGGTGGCGATGGCCACCAGGCCGCTGGCGCACATGCGGTCGATGGTCATGCCGGCCACGGTGTCGGGCAGCCCGGCGGTGTAGGTGCACAGCCGCCCGAGGTTGAAGCCCTGCGTGCCCTGCTGCGCGGCGCAGCCGAGGATGACGTCGTCGACTTCCGATCCGTCGACCTTGGCGCGCTGCAGCGCGTGGCGGATCACATGGCCGCCGAGCACCGGCGCTTCGGTGTCGTTGAAGGCGCCGCGGTAGGCGCGGGCTATCGGCGTGCGCGCGGTGGAGACGATGACGGCTTCTTGCATGGCAGGGTCTTTCATTCGAAGGTCAGCAAACTGATGGTGTCGACGACGCAGCCCGGCTTGTCCGAGCCCTCGATCTCGACCGTGATACGGATCGTGACCTTGACCGCGCCGCCCTTGGCCTCTTCGGCGGCCAGCACCTCGCCGCGGCCACGGATGCGCGAGCCGGCCTTCACCGGCGCCGGGAAGCGCACGCGGTCGCTGCCGCCGTTCACCCCCATCTTCAAGCGCTGGTAGTGCACCAGCTCGGGCAGGAACTTGCTGGCCAGCGCCAGCGTCAGGTAGCCGTGCGCAATGCAGCCGCCGAAGGGGCCCGCCGCCGCGCGCTGCGGATCGACGTGGATCCACTGGTGGTCGTCGGTGGCGTCGGCGAATTGCTGGATGCGCGACTGCTCGAGCACCATCCATTCGGTGGCGCCCAGGTCGCGGCCGACCGCGGCGAGCACCGCGGCGTTGGAATCGAAGGTGGTTGCCATGGCAATCTTGGGCGGGGGTCAGGCGTGTTGCGAGCTGACGGACACGACCTCGCCGGTCATGTAGCTGGAATAGTCGCTGGCCAGGAACACCATCACGTTGGCCACCTCCCAGGGTTCGGCGCCGCGGCCGAAGGCTTCGCGCGCGGCGAGCTGGTCGAGCAATTCGGGCGAGGCCGATTTCTTCAAGAAGGCGTGGATCGCGATCGACGGCGCGACCGCGTTGATGCGGATGCCGTGCTCGGCGGCCTCGATCGCCGCGCAGCGCGTCAGCGCCATCACGCCGGCCTTGGCCGCCGCGTAGTGCGCCTGCTCGGCCTGCGCGCGCCAGCCCAGCACCGAGGCGTTGTTGACGATCACGCCGCGGCCGCGCGGGCCCATCACGCGCAGCGCGGCGCGCGTCATGCGGAAGGTGCCGGTCAATGTGATGTCGATCACCTTGTGCCACTCGTCGTCTTCCATGTCGACGATGCGTTTGCTGGTGCCCAGGCCGGCGTTGTTGATCAGCACGTCGATGCCGCCGAGCTTGGCTTCGGCGAAGTCGATCAACGCCTGCACCTGGTCCTGCTTGGACACGTCGCACAGCTGGCCGTGGATCTGCTCGAGGCCGGTCTCGGCGCGGATCGAAGCCACCGCCTCGGCCAGGCGGCGCTCGTGCACGTCACTAAGCACCAGTGCGCGGCAGCCTTCCTCGGCGCAGCGCTTGGCCACCGCCAGGCCGATGCCGGCACCGGCGGCGGCGGTGACCAGCACCGATTTGCCCTTCAACAGGCCGTGGGCGGGGACGTAGTCGGGGCTGGGCGTGGCAGGCATGATTGGATTGCGGTTGAGGTGGGTTCGAGGTGGCGCACAGAGCTACTTGACGAGGCCCTGCAGCCGCACGCGCATCATCGCCCTGGCGAGCGCTGCAGCCTGGTGGTTGCCCTGGATCAAGCTGAGCGCGATGTCACCGGCGTCGATCACGTTCTGCTCGGACGAGCGGTCGTTGTCGTCGACGAAGCGCAGGCCGGTGGCCGCCGGGTCGGGCTGCCCGGGCAGCAGCAGCGTGACGCCGGGCAGGTGCGTGTTGCCCAGGCCCACGCGCTGCGCCAGCGTGCTGGTACTCAGGTCAGCGACGAAGAACGGTGCCGCGGCGGCGGCCGTGCCGACGTCGGACATGCGCCACTTCAGCGCGCCGCTGCTGCCGGCGGCATAGCTCGGCAGGTTGAGGTTCAACGCGAAGCCGGCAGGGATCAGCTCGCGCGCCGGGCGCGGGCCATGCCCTGGCCAGCGCGCCTGGCGCTCGAGCCGGGCAACCAGCGCCACCACCAGGTCAGCGTTTTCGTATTCCTGATCGGACGGCTGCAGCGCCTTGAAAGTGCGGTACGAGCCCGGCACCACCGCACTGGCCGCGATCGCCGGGTAGCCACGGTTGACGGCCATCAGCGCGACGTTGACGGTGCCCGAGCCGTTGTTGATCAAGCCGGTGTTGCTGCCGTAGTTGACGCCGGAGATGACCAGATCAGCCGGTGCGCCGAACACCGCGGCGGCGGCGACGTCCAGGCCGTGCAGGATCGCGGCCACCGGCGTGGAGTTGACGCAGAACACACGCTCGCCGTGGCCCACGCCGGGCACGCCGGCCAGGGTCGCCACACCCGGCGTTCCCGCGGGAAGGCTGCCGCCGCGGCTGGGTGCCGTCAGCGGCGTGACCGGCCGCAAAAAGGCCAGCGCCCCACCCTGCCCGCTCTGGTCGAGCATCGGCGCCGACACGACCACCTGGTGGCCGGCCGCCTCCAGCCGCTGCACCAGCGCATGCACGCCGGAGGCCTCGCAGCCGTCGTCGTTGCCGATGACGATGTTCAGCGCGTGGGCCGGTGCGCTGGCGGCGATGGCGATGCATGCAGCAGCGAAGGCGTGGCGGATTTTCATTGGCGTGTGTCTCCCCGGGGCGGTTCTCGGAGCGCGTCGCCGGCTCCGATGGAGCACGACGCCGGCTGCCGCATGGTCGCCACGCCGCGCCGCTGCAGCATCGTCTCTACGGACGAGGCCGCAAGCCGCGCTGAGGCGCGCGGCTTCAGGCCGGCTCGATGTTGCCCTGGCCGAAGTAGGCGCGCATCTGCAGGATGCGCCCTTGCTCGTCGAAGCGGAAGGTGTCGATCGGGTGGATGGCGATGCGCCGGCCCTGGTAGTTGACCGTCACCGTGAAGGAGAACGCACACTCGCGCCCGGACACGCGCACCGCACCGTTGAGTTGCGTGCGCGGATGCATGTCCTGCGCCTTCGCATAAAAGGCGCGGATGGCGGCATGCCCGACCACCGGGGTCGAGCCCACCGGGTCTTCGACCGACGCGCCTTCGGCGTACAAGGAGACGATGGCGTCGACATCGCCGCTTTCGAGCGCGCGCAGGTAGCCTTCGACGATGGTCGTGACGTCAGCGGCGCTCAACTCGTTCATCGCGGCATGCCCAGGGCGCGTTCGGCGATCAGGTTCAATTGGATCTCGTTGGTTCCGGCGTAGATGGTATCGGCTCGGCTGGTCAACCACAGCGTTTGTAAATCACGGTGGCGCGCATCGCCGTCGTCGATGTTACCCGCGGCGCCCAGCACGTCGACTGCCAGTTGCCCCAATGCCCGGTGCCAGTTGGACCAGGCGTACTTGGAGATCATCGCCGCCGGCGGCGGCGCGGCGCCGTCTTCGGCCCCCAGCACGCGCAAGGCATTGAAGCGCAGCGTGTGCAGGCCGAGCGCGGCGCGCGCGATACGCTGGCGCAGCACCGCATCACGCGCGGCGCCGTTGGCCTTGGCGACTTCGATCAGCAGTTCCAGCTCGTGCTGGAAATGCGCCTGCTGGCCCAGCGTGGACGCACCGCGCTCGAAGCCCAGCAGCGCCATCGCCACCTTCCAGCCCTGCCCCACCGCGCCCAGGTGCAGGCTGCCTTCGGTGCGCGCGCCGTCGAAGAAGACCTCGTTGAACTCGGCGCTGCCGGTGATCTGGCGGATCGGCCGCACCTCGATGCCGGGCTGGCGCAGCGGCACCAGCAGCAGCGTCAATCCCTGGTGGCGCTGCGAGCCGGGCTCGGTGCGCGCCAGCACGAAGATCCAGTCGGACTCGTGCGCCCACGAGGTCCAGACCTTCTGGCCGTGCAGAACCCATTGACCGTCGGGCCCCTCGGCGTTGCGCTCGGCGCGTGTGGCGACTGCCGCCAGGTCGGAGCCGGCGCCGGGCTCGGAGTAACCCTGCGCCCAGTATTCGGTGCCGCCCAGGATGCCCGGCAGGAAGCGCGCGCGCTGCTCGGGCGTGCCGTAGGCGATCAGCGTCGGCGCCAGCAGGGTCTCGCCGATGTGGCCGATGCGCCCCGGGCCGCCGGCGCGCACGTACTCCTCGTGGAACACCACCTGCTGCGACAGCGGCAGCTCGCGCCCGCCCACCGCGCGCGGCCAGCCGATGCCGACCCAGCCGCCCGCGGCCATGCGCTGCTCCCAGCGCTTGGCCAGGGCGGCGTCGTAAGCGGGGGCGCCGGGGCCGTTGACCCCTTTGAGGGCATCGAAGTCGCGCGTCAGGTTGGCTCGCATCCAGGCCTGCACCTCGGCGCGGAAGCTGTTGTCGGCGGCCGATTCATGCAGGTTCATGTCGCCACCTCGTCGAGCAGCAGCGCCGCCACGTGTTCCAGCCAGACGCTGGAAGCTCCCAATCGCTGGCTGTTGGCCTGCGCGCGCTTGAAGTACAGGTGCGGGTCGTACTCCCAGGTGAAGCCGACGCCGCCGTGCAGCTGGATCGCCTCCTGCGCGCAGAACAGGGCTGCCTCGTGGGCCTCGACCAGCGCCAGCGCCGCGACCATGTCGCGCTCGCGCACGGCCGGCGCATCGGCCAGCCGCGCCGCAGCGCCATAGACCGCCGATCGCGCGGACTCGAGCAGCACCATCATCTGCGCACAGCGGTGCTTGACCGCCTGGAACGACGCCACCGCGCGGCCGAACTGCTGCCGCTCTTGCGTGTAGGCCACGCTCAGGTCCAGGCACTGTTGCGCCACGCCCACCTGCTCGGCCGCCAGCGCCACCGCGGCCAGCGCGCGCCAGCGCGCCAGCGCGTCGCCCAGCGCGCGGCCGCGGGCCAGGCAGGCGTCGGCATCGAGCGCGACCGGCTCGGCGGCCACCACCTCGGCGCTGCGGCGCGTGCGGTCGATGGTGCTCAGTTCACGCACCTGCAGGCCGGCGCTGCGGCGTGGCACGGCCAGCAGCACGGTGCCGTCACCATCGACGCGGGCCGGCAGCAGCAGCAGTTCGGCCTGCGCGGCCGAGCCCACCGGCGACCAGCGCCCTTGCACGCGCCACTGCGCGCCGTCCTGCCAGGCGCGCGCACCGCCGGGCTCGGTGCAAAGGGTAGCAATGCTGCGTCCCGCGGCCAGCGCCGGCAGCCAGCGCGCGGCCAGTGCGCTGTCGCGGTCCACGTCGCTCAGCAGCGCCGCGGCGAGCGCGCTGTCGAGGAAGGGCACGCAGGCCAGGCGCCGGCCCATCTGCTCTTGCAGCAGCGCGAGTTCGATCGGCCCGAGGCCAAGCCCGCCATGATCTTCAGGCAGGTGCACACCGCACCAGCCCAGCTCGGCGATGCCCTGCCACAACTTGGCGTCGATGCCGGCGTCGCCGTCGGCGGCGGCGCGCGTGGCCGGCATCGCCGCGGCATCGGCCAGGAAGTCGGCCGCGGATTCGGCGATCAGCCGTTGGTCTTCACTCAGCCGCAGGTCCATGTCAGCGCAGCCTCATCGCGGCCATCAGCTGCCGTAGACCTTCTGCGGCGTCGGGCCTTGCGCGATCAGCGCATCCACCACCGCGCCGAGTTCGGCCGGATCCCAGCGCGCCCCCTTGTCGTGCACCTTGCCGGTGTGCCAGCCGTCGGCCACCGAGATCTCGCCGCCCTTGGCCTCGAAGCAGCGGCCGGTGACGTGCGCGGACAAGGGGCTGCCCAGCCACACGACGATGGAGGCCACGTTCAGCGGATCCCACACGTCGAAGCCGGATTCGGGTTTCTTCACCATGTCGGGCATCGCGCCTTCGGTCATCGCGGTGCGCGCCGCCGGCGCCAGGCAGTTGACGGTGATGCCGTAGCGCGCGAGCTCGGCGGCCTGCACCAGCGTCAGCCCGGCGATGCCGGCCTTGGCCGCCACATAGTTGCTCTGGCCGATCGAGCCCTGCAGCCCCGCGCCCGAGCTGGTGTTGATGATGCGTGCGTCGACCTGCTGGCCCGCCTTCTTCGCATCGCGCCAGCGCCGCCCCAACACGTTGGCCAGGCAGAAGTGGCCGCGCAGGTGCACGCGCATCACCGTGTCCCAGTCGTCCTCGGACAGACTGAGGAACATGCGGTCGCGCAGCACGCCGGCATTGTTGACCAGCACGTGCACTTCGCCGAACGCCGCCACCGCGGCATCGACGATCGCCTGCGCGCCGGCCAGCGTGGTGATGTCGCCGTCGTTGGCCAGCGACCGGCCGCCTGCGGCCTGGACTTCATCGGCCACGGCCTTGGCGGCGTCGAGCCGGATGTCGTTGACGACGACGTTCGCGCCTTGTGCGGCGAAGGCCAGCGCGTAGGCGCGACCCAGGCCGCCGCCGGCGCCGGTGATGAGGACGGTACGGCCGTTGCAGATTTCAGTCATTTCGTCGGTGGCGGTTCGGTCAAGATCCCAGGGTGGGGCGGCGGTCGTTCCACGGCGCGGCATGTTCGAGCTGCGCGGCCAGCGCCAGCAGCCGCGCTTCGGCCCCGAAGGCCGCCGCGAACTGCACGCCCACGGGCAGGCCGGCGGCGTTCCAGAACAGCGGCACCGACATCGCCGGGTTGCCGCTGATGTTGAACATCGACGTGAAGGCCGACGCCATCACCGCCGCTTTCACGTAGTCGTCCCACGGCTGATCGAGCGACAGCACGCCCAGCTTGGGCGCGGGCGCCGCGGTCGTCGGCGACAGCAGCATGTCGTACTTGCCGAAGAACAGGTCGAAGGCGCGGCCCGCCTGGTCGCAGGCCATGCGCGCGCTCGTGATCTGGGCGGCCGTGTAGCCGCGCGCCGCCTTCAACGTACGCCAGTTGATGGGCTCGAATTCGTCCTCGTTCGCGCTGCGGCCGAGCGCCTTCTCGCGCGCCATTACCGCGACCAGCATGCTGGTGCCCGTCATCAGACCCATGCCGCCGTACATCTGCGCCACCAGGTCGTCGGACAGCAGCGGGCGCGGCGCCGACTCGACGCCGTGGCCGAGCGCTTCGCACAGCCGGGCGGCCTTGCGCACGGCTTCGAGGCAGTCGGGGTGCACCGGCACGCGGAACAGGTTGTCCTCGAGCAGCGCGATGCGCAGCCGCCGCGGCGGCCGGGTCAAGGCCGGCAGCACCGGGCCGATCGGCGGGCCGATGCGGGTGCCGGGCTCGGGGCCTTGCGTCAGCTCGAGCAGCAGCGCGCTGTCGCGCACCGAGCGGCTGATGACGTGGTGTACCGAAAGCCCCAGCGACGCGTCGAGCACGTCCGGGCCCGGCGGCACGCGGCTGCGGCTGGGCTTCAGGCCGAACAGCCCGCAGGCCGAGGCCGGGATGCGGATCGAGCCGCCGCCATCGGTGCCATGGGCCACCGGGATGACGCCGGCAGCCACGAGCGCGGCCGAGCCCCCCGACGAACCGCCGGTGCTGTGCTCGAGATGCCAGGGGTTGCGCGTGAGGCCGAACAGCCGCGACTCGGTGGTCGCCGTCTGGCCGAACTCGGGCGTGGTGGTCTTGGCGAAGATGTTGAGCCCGGCGGCGCGGTGGCGCTGCACCAGCGTCGAATCGTGGTCCTGCACGGCGTCGCGGAAGAAGGCGCAGCCGTTCGTCGTGACGGTGCCCTTCATCGCCACGCCGAGGTCCTTCAGCGCGAACGGGACACCCAGCAGCGGCGCGGCGCGCGCCCGGCCTTCGCGCTCGGCGCGGCCGGACGCGGACAGCGACTTGGCCAGCTCGCGCGCCTGCTCGAAGTCGCGCTCGGCGATGGCATTGATCGCGCCCGTCGCCTCGACGCGGGCGATCGCCGCGTCGAGCGCCTCGATCGGAGTGATCCGACCGCGGCGGATCTCGGCGGCCAGCGCGGTGGCGTCCAGCCGCTGATACTCGGGCACCGGCGGCGCGCTCGCCGCGCGCGCGTCCGATACGCTGATGGCACTGACTGCGGCGGCACCGAGGAAGTCACGTCGGTCGATGGCCATGCCTCAGATCCTCTCGATGACGGTGACGTTGGCCTGGCCGCCGCCTTCGCACATGGTTTGCAGCCCGTAGCGGCCACCGCTGCGTTCCAGCTCGTGCAGCAGCGTGGTCATCAGCTTGGTGCCCGACGCGCCCAGCGGGTGGCCCAGCGCGATCGCGCCGCCGTTGACGTTGGTGCGCGCGGGGTCGTAGCCGGTCTCCTTCAACCAGGCCATCACCACCGAGGCGAAGGCCTCGTTGATTTCGACCAAGTCGATGTCGGCCAGCTTCATGCCCGACTTCTTCAGCGCGTGCGCGGTCGCCGGGATCGGCGCGGTCAGGTGCCAGATCGGGTCGTCGGCGCGCACAGACAGGTGCACGATGCGCGCGCGCGGCTTCAGGCCGTAGCGCTTCACCGCCGCTGCGGAGGCCACCAGCACGGCGGAGGCCGCATCGCAGGTGGAACTCGACACCGCAGCGGTGATCTTCGGATACGCCGGGTCCACCGGGGCCAGCGTGGCCATCTTCTCCAGCGTGCTCTCGCGCGCGGTTTCGTCCATGCGGAAGTCACCCCCCGGCAATGGATACGGCACGACTTCGCGATCGAAGCGGCCTTCACGGATGGCGGCCAGCGCGCGGTCGTGGCTGGTCTTGGCGAAGACCTCCATCGCCTCACGGCTGAGTTCCCAGTGGTCGGCGATGCGCTGCGCGGCGTAGAACTGGTTCACCGGCGCGTCGCCGAAGCGTGCCTTCCAGCCGATGCTCTCGGCAAAGGGCGTGGTGAAACCCAGCGGCTGGCCGGCGAGCATGGCCGAGCTGATCGGGATGCTCGACATCGTCTGCACGCCGCCGGCCAGCACCACGTCCTGCGTGCCGCTCATCACCGCCTGCGCGGCGAAGTGCACCGCCTGCTGCGAGCTGCCGCACTGGCGGTCGACCGTGGTGCCGGGCACCGCCATCGGCATTCCTGCGGCCAGCCACGAAGTGCGCGCGATGTCGCCAGCCAGCGCGCCGATGGTGTCGACGCAGCCGAAGATGACGTCGTCGTAGTCCTCGGCCGGAATGGCGTTGCGCTCGACGATGGCGCGGATCACGTGCGCGCCCAGGTCGGCGCCGTGCACGTGCGCCAGCGAGCCCTTGCGCCGCCCGGTGGGCGAGCGCAGTGCGTCGATGATGAAAGCTTCGGTCATGGCTGCTTAAAGGTTGAAGGTGGCGCCCGGGCCCAGCGGCGCGTCGCCGTCGAGCAGCTGCGCACCCAGGCGCTGGCGGTGGAAGGCGCGGTCGCCCCAGGCGCCGTCGAGCGCCCAGGCGCGCTTCATGAACATCTGCAGATCGACTTCCCAGGTGTAG
>CALBTN010000165.1 GCA_937967345.1 uncultured Rubrivivax sp.
CAGGAACTGCTCGCTGCCGGGGTCGCCGTGCAGCACGCAGTTCTCGCCGCCTTCTTCATAGTTCAGCACGAACTGCACGGCCACGCGCGCATCGCGGGGCCAGTGCGGGTGCGGCGCCCGGCGGCCGTAGCCGGCCAGGTCGCGCGGGTAGCGGGGGGTGGATTCGGACATGCGTGGGGTCTCCGGGTGTTCTTGGGGTCAGGTCGGCTGCAGCACGGTGGCCAGGTCGGCCACGCGCGGCTTGAGCTGCAGATTGCGTTCGACGTTGCCCAGGTGCGCTTCGAGCAGCCGCACCGCGGCGCGTGCGTCGCGCTTCTCCAGCGCGTCGACGATGGCCACGTGCTCGGCCTGCGAATGCCCGGCCGAGTGCGACGACTGGTACATCAGCGCGATCAGCGAGCTGCGCGTCAGCAGGTCGGCCAGCAGGTCGGCCAGCACCTGGTTGCCCAGCATGCGCGCCAGCACCACGTGGAAGTCGGCCAGCAGCCGCGTGCGCCCGGATACGTCGGGGTGCGCCACTGCGGCGGCTTCGGCGGCCAGGTGCTCGCGCAGCTCGGCGATCTGCGCGTCGGTGATCACCGCGCACAGCTGGCGCACCATCGCTGCTTCGAGCATGGTGCGCACCTCGAACACCTGGTGCGCCTCCTGCACGCTGGGCTTGGCGACGAAGGCGCCGCGCGCCGGCTCCAGCGTCACCAGCCGGTCGCTCTTGAGCTGGTTCAGCGCCTGGCGCACGAGGGTGCGCGACACGCCGAAGATGTCGGCGATCTGCTGCTCGACGAGCTTGGTGCCGGGCATCAGCCGGCGCTCGATGATCGCGCTGGTGATCGACTCGACGATGCGCTGCGTCGACCCGGCCGCGGCGTCGGCGCCAGCGGCGGTGGCCGAGCGCGGGCGCGCGGAGCGCGCTGCGGGGGCGGCGTTTCGGGCCATGGTCGGGCGTGGATCGGGATTGATGGGGCTTGCGTTGTATCCCGAAGTGTATACACTTTACGCTCGCATGCAAGCGCTTTGCGGGCAGCCCGTCCCGGATCGCGCGGCCCTCGTCCGACTCACCCGATCCAACCGCTTTACTGCCCTCGACCAAGGATGACCTCATGGGAAAACTCACCACCCACGTGCTCGACACGATGAACGGCTGCCCGGCCGCCGGCATGGCCGTGCGGCTGTACCGCATGGACGGCGCTGCGCCGCAGCTGATCAAGCAGCTGCAGCTCAACCACGACGGCCGCGCCGACCAGCCGCTGCTGGCCGATGCCGAATTGCAGCCCGGGCGCTACCGGCTGGTGTTCGGCGTGCATGCGTACTTCCGCGGCCTGGGCGTGAAGCTGCCCGAGCCGGCCTTCCTGGACGAAGTGCCGCTGGACTTCGGCATCGCCGACGCCACGCTGCACTACCACGTGCCGCTGCTGGCTTCACCCTGGAGCTACTCCACCTACCGCGGTAGCTGACACACGCGCGCTGCGACATGCACAGCGCCGGGCTCGCCGACGAACTGCTGCGCCGCTTGCACAGCGCGCCGGCGCTGCGCATCGTGGTCGAGCGCGTGCAGGGCTCGGGGCCGCGCGAGGCCGGCGCCTGGATGGCGGTGTTTGGCGACGCGGCGGGCGGCAGCATCGGCACGATCGGCGGCGGCCGGCTCGAGTTCGACGCGGTGGCCGACGCGCGCGCATTGCTGCGCGGGCAACCGCTGCCCCTGCAGCGCCGCTTCGCGCTCGGGCCGTCGCTGGGCCAGTGCTGCGGCGGCGTGGTCTGGCTGCGCTACGAGCCGTTGACACGCGGTGACAGCTACCGCCTGCGTGCGCAGCTGCGCGAAGCGACTCGCACCCACATGCCGGTGGCCCTCTTCGGCGGCGGCCACGTCGGCGCGGCGATCGCGCGGCTGCTGGGCACGCTGCCGGTGCGCACCCACTGGATCGACAGCCGCGACGAGGTCTTTCCGCCCGAACTGCCGCTGAACCTGCGCAGCGAGCACTCGGACCCGGTGCACGCGGCCGTGCCCACGCTGGAGGCCGGCTCGCAGGTGCTGATCATGAGCTTCAGCCACGCCGAGGACCTGGACATCGTCGCCGCCTGCCTGCGGCGGCGGCGCGAGCGCGGCGACCTGCCTTTCATCGGCCTGATCGGCAGCAAGACCAAGTGGGCCACCTTCAGGCACCGCCTCGAAGCGCGCGGGTACACGGCCGCCGAACTCGACGCCGTGACCTGCCCGATCGGCGTGCCCGGCGTGGTCGGCAAGGAGCCCGAAGTCATCGCCGTGGCGGTGGCTGCACAACTGATGCAACAAAGGCATCAGCAATAACTGCGGGAAAACCCGCGATCGGTGTTCGGATCATCTGTATACACTTTCGTGTACACGTCGCAGCGGCGCAGGCCCGGCGTCCAACACTTTCGGACCCCGGCCTTGTGCGCGACCCAAGAAGTAGGCTCAGAGCGCCCGCGGTGGTGAGCCCACAGGAGTCATCGACATGGATGCCTATCTGCTCGACTGGGTCAACCTGCTGCTGCGCTGGACCCACGTCATCACCGCGATCGCCTGGATCGGATCGTCGTTCTACTTCGTGCTGCTGGACAACAGCCTGAGCAAGCCGCAGGAGAAGGAGCTCAAGGACAAGGGCGTGGACGGCGAGATGTGGGCCGTGCACGGCGGCGGCTACTACCATTCCAACAAGTACATGGTGGCGCCGCGCTGGAAGCCGCTGCCCGAGAACCTGCACTGGAGCTACTGGGAGAGCTACACCACCTGGCTGACCGGCTTTGCCCTGTTCACGGTGCTGTACCTGTTCAACGCCGGCAGCTTCCTGGTCGACAAGAGCGTGTACGACTGGTCGCCGACGATGGCCATCGTCACGTCGCTGGGCTTCCTGGTGGCGTTCTGGGTCATCTACGACGTCATCTGCCGCACGCTGGGGCAAAAGAGCAACGGCGACCTGGTGGTCGGCGCGCTGGTCTTCGTGTTTGTCATCTTCGCGTCGTGGCTGGCCTGCCAGCTGTTCGCCGGGCGCGCCGCCTTCCTGCTGGTGGGCGCGATGCTGGCCACGACGATGAGCGCCAACGT
>CALBTN010000166.1 GCA_937967345.1 uncultured Rubrivivax sp.
GGCTGGAAGGCGGATTCGCTGGCGCTGCTGGCCGATGCCGGCCACAACCTGAGCGCCGTCATCGGGCTGGTGCTGGCCTGGGGCGGGGCGCTGGCCGGGCGGCTGCGGCCCGATGCGCGCCACACCTACGGCTGGAAGCGCGCCAGCATCGTCGCGGCCTTCCTCAACGCGGTGCTGCTGCTGGTGGCGATGGGCTCGCTGGCCTGGGAGGCGCTGCTGCGGCTGCAAGCGCCGCAACCGGCCGCGGCGCTGACGATCATGCTGGTGGCCGGCGCCGGTATCGTCGTCAACGGCGCCACCGCATGGCTGTTCATGCACGGGCGCGAGCGCGACCTGAACATCCGCGGTGCGTTCTGGCACATGGCGGCCGATGCGCTGGTGTCGGCCGGCGTGGTGGCGGCCGGCGCCTTGAGCTGGCGCTTCGGCTGGAACTGGCTGGACCCGGCGGTGAGCCTGTTGATCGCGGTGATCATCGTCGTTGCCACCTGGGGGCTGTTCCGGCAGTCGCTGCACCTGATGTTCGACGGCGTGCCCGAGGGTGTCGAACTGCAGGCGGTGCGCGAGCTGCTGGCCGCGCTGCCCGGGGTGCAAAGCGTGCACGACCTGCACGTGTGGGCGATGGGCACCACCGATACCGCACTGACCGCACACCTGGTCATGCCGCAGGGCCACCCCGGCGACGCCTTCTTGCGCGATGCTGCCGAGCAGTTGGCGCAGCGTTTCGGCATCGGCCATGTCACGCTGCAAGTGGTGCGCGAGCCGTTCGCGCCCGGCTGCGGCGACCCGGGGTCCGGTCGCTGAGCGCACCGCGCCGCAAGGCAGCCGGGCCAGGTCTTGTTGATACCATCGTCGGCCTCGCAACGAAGACGGGAAATCCGATGCGCATTGCCCTTGCCACCGCCAGCCTCGCGCTGGCACTCAGCGCGCCCGCCATGGCGCAGGAACACTACCGGCTGCAAACGGCGGCCGACCTGGCCCGGGTGTGTGCCACGCCGGCCTCGGCCAGCGACCACGGCAGCGCGATTGCCTTCTGCCACGGCGTGCTCGCCGGTGCCTACGGCTACTACGTGGCGGCGACCCCGGCAGCGCAGCGTTTTGTCTGTCCGCCCGAGCAGAAGGTCACGCGCGCGCAGGTCGCCGATGCCTTCGTCGGCTGGCTGAAGGCGAATCCGCAGCACAACAACGACGGCGCGGTCGATGCGCTGTTCCGGTTTGCTGCCGGGGCCTATCCCTGCAAGAGCTAGGCACACCCCACCGCATACCAAGGAAGCACGACATGACCCGACACCTGATTCTCGCCAGCGCATTGGCCGCGGCATTGGCCAGCGCGAGCTGCACCAACATGACTTCGTCGCAGCAGTCCACCTTGTCTGGCGCGGGCATCGGCACCGCCGCCGGCGTGGCGGTTGGTGCGATCACCGGCGAATGGGCCTGGGCCGCAGCCGGTGCCGCGATTGGCGCCGGAGCCGGCTACCTCACCGACCAGGAACGTCAGCGCCAGGCCGCCGCGCAGCAGCGGGCCTTCGACGAAGGGGTGCAGGCTGGCAAGCGGCAAGCGTCGCAGAAGAACTGAGCGGCGTGCCGCGCCGCCGCCCGAAGTCGCGCCTGGTGGCACTGGTGGCACTGGCGGCGCGGATGCCGCCGGGATGCGCGCGCGGGTGCTGCAGTTCTTCGGCTTGCAGCGCGAGCCGTTCTCGATCGCGCCCGACCCGCGCTACCTGTACCTGAGCGAACGCCACCGCGAGGCGCTGGCGCACCTGCTGTACGGCGTACAGGCCGGCGGCGGTTTCGTGCTGCTGACCGGCGAGATCGGCGCCGGCAAGACCACCGTGTGCCGAGCACTGCTGCAGCAGCTACCGCGGCACTGCAACGTCGCCTACATCTTCGACCCGCTGCAATCGGCGGCCGAACTGCTCGAGTCGATCTGCGCCGAGTTCCACGTGGTGCGCGAGCCGTCTGGCTCACGACCCGGCGGCGCGCGCGGCCATGTCGCGGCGCTGAACGCTTTTTTGCTGCACGCGCACGCCCAGCGCCAGGACAACGTGCTGATCATCGACGAGGCGCAGAAGCTGTCGGCCGAGGTGCTCGAGCAGCTGCGTTTGCTGACCAACCTGGAAACCAACGAGCGCAAGCTGTTGCAGATCATCCTGATCGGCCAGCCCGAGCTGCGCGAGCTGCTGGCCCGACCCGAGCTGGAACAGCTGGCGCAGCGCGTGATTGCGCGTTATCACCTGGGCGCGCTCGGCCGCGACGAGACCTTGCAGTACGTGGCGCACCGCCTGGGCGTGGCCGGGCTGCGCGACGCGCTGCCCTTCGATGCCGCAGCGCTGCAGCGCGTCCATGCGTTGTCGCAGGGCGTGCCGCGGCGCATCAACCTGCTGTGCGAGCGTGCGTTGCTCGGTGCTTATGCGCTGGGCAAGGCGCAGATCGATGCCGCCATCGTCGAGCAGGCCGCGGCCGAGGTGCGAGGCGAACTGCCACGCGCCGGGCGCTCGAACGCCGGGCGCTCGAACTGGGGTTCGGTGCGCCTGCGCATTGCTGCGGCCGTCGCCATGGGTGTGCTGGCCGGCGCGGCTGTGTTCGGCCTGGGCCTGCTGGACCTGCAGGCGTGGCGCGCCATTGGGGCGGCCACCGCCTCGGCGCTGAGGTAGCGGCCGGCCATGTCCTACATCCTCGACGCGCTGCGCAAGGCCGAAGCCGAACGCGAACGCGGCGCCGTGCCGGGCGTGCACGCGCCGGCGCTGCCGCCGACCGCGATCGCACCAGGGCCGCGGCCGCCGTCTGCAGCGCCGCTGCGCTGGCTGCTGCTGGGCGTGGCGCTGGCGGCACTCGCGGGGCTGGCGTGGCAGCTTTGGGGGCGCGACGCCTGGCAACGCCGTGCACCTGCCGTACCCGCTGTATCGGCGGCATCCGCGGCATCCGCCGTATCCACGACGGACCCACGTCCCGCCCGCACGGCTGCCGCGACCGACCCGCCTGCCAGTGCGGTCGCGCGGGCGGCCCCGGCGAGTGCCGCGGCTGCCGGGTCGAAGCTGCCTGCTGCGACCACCCCCAATGCGCCGCGCATCGCCGCGGCACCCGCGGCGGCAGCATCCAAGGCAGCGGATGTGGCGGCGCCTGCTGAACCATCGACCGCGGTCAAGCCCCGTGCTGCCGGCAGCGCCCGCAATGCGCAAACCTCGGCAAGCGCCAGCAAGGATCGCGGCGCCGCTCAGCCAACCAAACGCCCCAAGCCGCCACCACGCGCGGCCACAGTCGCAAGTGCGCCGGCCGCTGCGGTCGCACCCGCGCGCCTGCCGCGCCTGCCGCGCCTGGCGGACCTGCCCGCCGACCTGCGCCAGCAGCTGCCGCCGCTGGCAGTCGGCGGCTCGGTCTACTCGCCGCAGCCGAGCGCGCGCATGCTGATCGTCAACGGCCAGGTGTTCCGCGAAGGCAGCCAGCTCACGCCCGAGTTGACGCTCAAGCAGATCCGGCCGAAGGCGGCCGTGCTGTCGATCCGCGGCACGCGCTTCGAGCTGCCGCTGTAGCGAGCGGCCGTCAGCGCCTGCCGCCGAAGCGGCCGCCGCCGCCGAAACGCCCGCCGAAGCCGCCGCCGAAACGCCCACCGAAGCCACCGCCGCCGAAGCGCTCGCCGCCGCCGTAACCCCCGCCACCGAAACGCTCGCCGCCGCCGAAGCCGCCGAAGCCGCCGAAGTGCTCGTTGCCGGCGCTGCGCGCCTGAGATTCGCGGTCGGCCCACGAGGTGTCGCCACCCGCCGCGCCCCAGCCGCCGGACGAATGCTGCTGCCAGCCGCTGCCGGTGTTGCGGTAGACGTTGCCGTTGACATCGGCGTAGTGGTTGCCGTTGACGGTGGCGGTGTTCCAGGTGTTGGTCTTGCCGGTGTGGGCGTTGGTGGTCGAGCCGCCGCCGGCATGGGCGTAACCCTCGGGGCCGGCGGTGGTGGCGCCGCTGCGCTCATAGCTGCTGCCGCCGGCGCCGGTGACCGAGGCGCTGTTGGCGGCTGTGCGCTGGCCGGTATAGGTGTTGACGTTGCTGGCGCGCGCCACGCTGCCCGAGCCGCCGGCCGCACCCTCGGCGGTGCGGTCGTAGCCGCGTGTGGCGTTGCCGGTCCACGCGTTGTACTGGCGCCCACCCGCGTAGCTGCCGCTGGTGCCGGTGCGCGCGTTGCTGTAGCTGCCCGACGCGGTGCTGCCGGCAACGCCGCCGCCGGCGTACCAGCTGCGCGTGCCCGAGTACGCGGTGTTGCCCCAGTGGCCGTAGACGTTGGCGCTGGCGCTGGCGCAGCAACCGTAGCCGCCCCAGTAATACGGGTGGTAGGTCGCGCCCCAGTACGGCGTCATCCAGGCTGCGCTGGCCAGGCCGACCGCAAAGCCGTAGCTGAAGCCGACGTAGGGGTTCCACACCGGCGCCGCGGCCACGCTGTAGGTATACGGCGGCGCGTACCAGACGCTGCCGATCCACGGCGTATAGGCGTAGCCGGTGCCGTAGACCACGGTGCCGTAGGGCGAGACCACGGTGCCCAGGTAGCCCGGCGTGTAGCCGACGTAGACCACGCTGGGCGTGGCTTCGTAGATGCGCACGTAGGTCACGTAGTGCAGCGGCGAGCTCGCCGGGATGGTGTAGATCACCTCGGGCACCGCGGTCGCGATGCGCCAGGGCCCGGTGAGCTGCGGTGCGGTGAACCACACGCCGGCAGTGACCGCGTAGTAGGCGTCGCCGGCGCGGATCAACGGCACCGACGAGTTGACGACGTAGCTCAGCGCTGTGCCGGCGATCGGCGAATACTGCGGCGCCCCGTCGAAGCTGGGCGTGAAGCTCGGCCCGCCTTTCAGCGGCACGGTCGCGGTCTGCGGGATCGAGTTCGAGATCAGCGCCTGCTGCGCCTGCGGCGTGCCGGCCACGGTGGGCAGCACCGCGCCGGCACGCGACGCGGGCGGGATGCGCGCGAAGTCGGCCGGCAACGCATTGGCGGCGACGAAGCTCCACGGCCCGTCCAGAGCGGGTGCGCTGAACCAGCGGCCCGACATCAGCACGTAGTACAGGTTGCTGCGGGTCTCGACGAAGACATCGGAGCTGGTGTTCGATGCCCACAGCAGCTGCGTGCCGCTGACCGGCTCGAAGTCCGGCTTGCCCTTGAAGACGATCAGCTCGGTCGGCTGCTGGCTGAGCACGATGTTCGGCACGCCATCGGCCAGCGTCGGCTTCGGTTTGGCTTTGGGGCCGCCGTCGAGCAGGTCGACCACGCCGGACTGGGCCAGTTTGCGCGCGACCTCGTCCATGCCCAGCGGCTGGAAGTTGGAGCGCGTCCAGGGCCCGTCGATCGCGGCGGCGCTGAGCCAGCCGTCGTACACGTGCAGGTACAGCTGGTCACTCAGGCCGCCCTTGAGCAGCAGCGCGTGGGTATTGATCACGCGCTGGAAGCGGCTGTCGCCCGGCACCGGCTTCCACACCGGCGCGCCGTCGACCGGCACCAGGATTGCCGGCGTGTGGCTGATCACGACCCTCGGCGGCTCGTTGCGGACCTCGACCGGTGCGGGCTTGATGCCGGCCGCCGCCAGCGCCGCTTCCAGGCGATCGAGCGACAGGATCTGCAGCTGCTTGCCCAGGCTGGCTTGCAGCGCGCCGGCATAGCCGGCGCCGCGATCGGGCAGCGTCGGGAAGTCGAGCTGGGTCAGCTCGAGGTCCTGCAGCACCACGCTGCGCGCGGCCCGGTCGACCTGGGTGCGCGCGCTGGCGACGATCACGCCGAAGGTTTCCTGCGCCGCGCCGCTGGGCTTGAGCGCCGCGGCCATGCGCAGCTCGATGCGGTTGCCGACCCAGCGGTTGACCTGCGGCTGGTACAGCAGCACCGCGGCGTCGGCGATGCTGGCATCGCGCGGCCACGGGTCGGCGTTCTGGATGACCGGCGCCGGGTTGGCCACGGCGGCTTGCGCGGCGGCCGGCGCTGTTGCGCCCAGGCTGATGATCAGCGCCAGGCCCAGCGCGCCAGCGTGGCTCAGGAAGGGGGTCGACATCGTGCGGGCTCCGGCTCGGCGGGGGCGCCATTCTAGACAGCTGACAGGGAAACTCCCGCCGCGGCCGCGATGACCATGCTCCTAGAATTGCTGCACCTGCACCACGGAGCCACACCCTCATGCCAGCCCCTCGCAGCGACGCTGAAGTGCCCGCCGCCGAAGCCCCGGCCAGCGGCCCGCGCGTGCTGAAGAAGTACCCGAACCGGCGCCTGTACGACACTCGCAGCAGCGCCTACATCACGCTGGCCGACGTCAAGGCGATGGTGCTCAAGCTCGAGGACTTCGAGGTGCGCGACGCCAAGAGCGGCGAAGACCTGACGCGCAGCATCCTGCTGCAGATCATCCTCGAGGAGGAATCCGGCGGCGTGCCGATGTTCAGCGCGACGATGCTGGCGCAGATGATCCGCTACTACGGCCATTCGATGCAGGGCCTGATGGGCAGCTACCTCGAGAACAGCCTGCAGGCCTTCGTCGACCTGCAAAAGCGCTTTGCCGCCGCGGGCATGGTGCAAGGCGATGCCCAGGCCTTCGCGCCCGAGCTGTGGACGCAGATGATGACCGGCCAGGGCAACCCGATGCAGGGCATGATGAATGCCTACATGGAGCAGTCGCAGCAACTGGTCAAGCAGATGCAGGAGCAGATGGTCAAGAACTCCGGCACGCTGTTCCCGGTCTTTCAGCCGCAGCCGCAGCCGCAGCCGCAGCCGCAGCCGCAGCCGTCGGCCAAGCCATCGGCGGGCCCGGCTGCGGACCCACCCGCAAGTCCACCCACCAAGCAGCCCTGAGCGCGTGCGGGACAATCCCGCGCATGAACACACCGTCTGAAGCGCCGCGGGTCGGCTTCGTCTCGCTGGGCTGCCCGAAGGCGCTGACCGACTCCGAGCTGATCCTGACCCAGCTGCAGGCCGAGGGTTACGCCACCAGCAAGACCTACGACGGCGCCGACCTGGTGATCGTCAACACCTGCGGCTTCATCGACGAGGCGGTGCAGGAAAGCCTGGACGCCATCGGCGAAGCACTCGCCAGCAACGGCAAGGTCATCGTCACCGGCTGCCTGGGTGCCAAGGGCGGCAAGGACACTGGCGAGGGCAGTGACAACCTGGTGCGCAAGTTGCACCCCAAGGTGCTGGCGGTGACCGGCCCGCAGGCGACGCAGGAGGTGATGGATGCGGTGCACCGCCATGTGCCCAAGCCGCACGACCCCTTCGTCGACCTGGTGCCGCCGCAGGGCGTGAAGCTCACGCCGCGGCACTACGCCTACTTGAAGATCAGCGAGGGCTGCAACCACCGCTGCAGTTTTTGCATCATCCCGAGCATGCGCGGCGAGCTGGTGTCGCGGCCCATTGGCGACGTGCTCGGCGAGGCGAAGCGGCTGTTCGACGCCGGCGTGAAGGAACTGCTGGTGGTCAGCCAGGACACCAGCGCCTACGGTGTCGACGTCAGGTACCGCACCGGCTTCTTCGACGGCCGCCCGGTGCGCACGCGCATGTTCGAGCTGTGCGAGCAACTGGGCCGGCTGGCCGAGCCCTTTGGCGCGTGGGTGCGGCTGCACTACGTCTACCCGTACCCGCATGTCGACGAGCTGCTGCCGCTGATGGCCGAGGGCCGCGTGCTGCCGTACCTGGACGTGCCGTTCCAGCACGCGCACCCCGAGGTGCTCAAACGCATGAAGCGCCCGGCCTACGGCGAGGGCGGCGAGCGCAACCTGGAGCGGCTGGCGCGCTGGCGCGAGATCTGCCCCGAGATCGTGGTGCGTTCCACCTTCATCGCCGGCTTTCCCGGCGAGACCGAAGCGCAGTTCGAAGCCTTGCTCGATTTCGTGCGCGACGCGCAGATCGACCGCGCCGGCTGCTTCGCCTACTCGCCTGTAGCGGGTGCCGCGGCCAACGCGCTGGACGGCCAGTTGCCGGCCGAACTGCGCGAGCAGCGCCGCGCGCATTTCATGGCGGTGGCTGAAGAGGTGTCCACCGCCAAGCTGCGACAGCGCATCGGCGCGACGATGCAGGTGCTGGTCGACCACGCGCCGGCGCTGGGCCGCAAGGGCGGGGTCGGCCGCAGTTACGCCGATGCACCCGAGATCGACGGCCAGGTGCGCCTGCTGCCGCCCGAGAAGGCGTCGAAGACCTTGAAGGTCGGCGAGTTCACGCGCGCGCGCATCGTCGGCAGCGAAGGCCACGACCTGATCGGCGTGGCCACTTGATGCCTTGCCGTTTGACCGCTGTTTGAAAGGCTTCGTGATGTCCGCAGCGAACAAGGGCTCGAGCACCGGGCTGATCCACCACCCGTACCAGCCGCCGGCCGGTTTCCATGCGCCGCAGGCCGGCGTGTTCAAGGCCTCGACGGTGATCTTCCCGAACGTCGCGGCGCTGCACGCGCGCAACTGGAAGGACAAGGGCGGCTACACCTACGGGCTGCACGGCACGCCCACCAGCTTCTTGCTGGAAGAGCGCATCGCTGCGCTGGAGGGCGGGCTGCAGGCGCTGCTGCTGCCCAGCGGGCTGGCGGCGATCACGCTGGTGGACATGGCGCTGCTGCATCACGGCGACGAGCTGTTGATCCCCGACAACGCCTACGGCCCCGGCAAGGAACTGGCGCGGCACGAGCTGGCGCACTGGGACATCACGCACCGCTTCTACGACCCGGCCGACCCGGCGGCGCTGGCCGCGATGATCGGGCCGCGCACCAAGCTGCTGTGGCTGGAGGCACCGGGCTCGATCACGATGGAGTTTCCCGACCTGCGCGCGCTGGTGCGCGTGGCGCGCGACAAGGGCGTGACCACGGTGCTGGACAACACCTGGGGTGCCGGCATCGCCTTCAACGCCTTCGACCTCGGCGATGGCCTGGGGGTGGACATCAGCGCGCACGCGCTGACCAAGTTCCCGTCGGGCGGCGGCGACGTGCTGATGGGCTCGGTGACGACGCGCGACCACGATCTGCACCTGCTTCTCAAGGCCACCCACATGCGCATGGGCTGGGGCGTGGGCATGAACGACGCCGAGGCGGTGCTGCGCGCGTTGCCGTCGTTGGCGCTGCGCTACGCGGCGCAGGACGCGGCCGGGCGCGCGCTGGCGCGTTGGTGGCAGCAGCAGCCGCAAGTCAGCCGGGTGCTGCACCCGGCGCTGGCGGGCTCGCCCGGCCACGACCACTGGGCCGCGCTGTGCACCCAGGCGGCGGGGCTGTTCTCGGTGGTGTTCGACGCACGCTTCGACGCGAGCCAGGTGCACGCCTTCGTCGACGCGCTGCGGCTGTTCAAGATCGGCTACTCGTGGGCCGGGCCGCTGAGCCTGGCGGTGCCTTACGACTTCGCGCAGATCCGCCCCGGCTCGGCCTGGCGCGGCACGCTGGTGCGCTTCTCGATGGGGCTGGAGGACGTGGCCGATCTGCAGGCCGACCTCGAACAGGCGCTGCACGCGGTCTTCGGCGCGCGCTGACGCTCGCCGCGCTGCGGGATTACCCGGGAACCCGTCGCACCGCGATTGCGCGATCGTGGCGCGCGCTGCGCGTCGCTGCTCCCGCCGATGCCGTGGCTGCGTACATGCCGGGAGCCAAGGAGACACGATGCAAAGTCCCGCCCACCGCCGCTGCCGCCGGCTCGCCGCGCTGCTGGCCTGTGCCGCAGCCGTTGCCACGCCGCTGGGTGCGGTGGCACAGAGCAAGGTCACGCCACAGTTCATCCACGCCGCCACCGAAAAGGTGGACGGCAAGATGATCGAAGCCAACGAGCGCAGCACGCGCGACTGGCCCAGCTACGGCCTGGACTACGCCGAGACGCGCTTTTCCAGGCTGAAGCAGATCAACGCCGACAACGCCGCCAAGCTCGGCCTGGTGTGGAGCTACGACCTCGAGTCCAACCGCGGCGTCGAGGCCACGCCGGTGGTCATCGACGGCATCATGTACGTGACCGCGTCGTGGAGCATCGTGCACGCGATCGACACGCGTAGCGGCAAGCGGCTGTGGGTCTTCGACCCGAAGGTCGACCGCGCGCTCGGCTACCGCGGCTGCTGCGACGTCGTCAACCGCGGCGTCGCGGTGTGGAAGGGCAGGGTGTACGTCGCGTCCTACGACGGCCGGCTGATCGCGCTGGACGCGGCCACCGGCAAGCCGGTGTGGGAGAAGGACACGATCATCGACCGCAAGATGTCCTACACCATCACCGGCGCGCCGCGTGTCTTCAAGGGCAAGGTGATCATCGGCAACGGCGGCGCCGAGTTCGGCGTGCGCGGCTACGTCACCGCCTACGACGCAGCCACCGGCGAGCAGAAGTGGCGCTGGTTCACCGTGCCCGGCGACCCGAGCAAGCCTTACGAGGACATCTCGATGGCCCGCGCCGCGATGACCTGGGACCGCGCCGGCAAGTGGTGGGAAGCCGGCGGCGGCGGCACCGCGTGGGATTCGATCACCTTCGACCCCGAGCTGAACTTGATGTACATCGGCACCGGCAACGGCAGCCCGTGGGCGCGCAACAAGCGCAGCCCGGCCGGCGGCGACAACCTGTACCTGGCCTCGATCGTCGCGCTGAACCCGGACACCGGCCAGTACGTCTGGCACTACCAGGAAACGCCGGGCGACAACTGGGACTTCACCAGCGCGCAGCCGATGATCCTGGCCGACATCAAGGTCGACGGCAAGCCGCGCAAGGTGATCCTGCACGCGCCGAAGAACGGCTTTTTCTTCGTCATCGACCGCACCGACGGCAAGTTCATCTCGGCGAAGAACTTCGTCGACGTCAACTGGGCCACGGGCTACGACGCCAGCGGCCGGCCGATCGAGACGCCGATCGCGCGCGTGGTCGACCGGCCGCGCGAGATCACGCCCACGCCCTTTGGTGCGCGCAACTGGCACCCGATGTCGTACAGCCCCGCCACCGGGCTGGCCTACATGCCGGTGCACAACGTGCCTATCAACCTGATGGACAACAAGGACTGGAGCTTCAACACGCATCGCCCCGGCGAGCCGCACAGCAACCTCGGCTGGAACGTGGCGATGTTCGCCAACGTCGAGGCGCCCAAGAGTGCGCCCTTCGGCCGGCTGGTGGCCTGGGACCCGGTGGCGCAGAAGGCGCGCTGGACGGTCGAACTGGTCGGCCCGTGGAACGGCGGCACGCTCGCCACCGCCGGCAACCTGGTGTTCCAGGGCACGGCCGACGGGCGCTTCGTCGCTTATGACGCGCGCGACGGCAAGAAGCTGTGGGAGGTGCCCACCGGCACCGGCGTCGTCGCCGCACCGGCCACCTACGAGGTCGACGGCAAGCAGTACGTGTCGGTCGCCGTCGGCTGGGGCGGGGTGTACGGCCTGGCGGCGCGCCACACCGACCGCGCCGGCCCGGGCACGGTCTACACCTTCGCGCTGGGCGGGGCGGCCAAGCCGCCGGCCTTCGTCGAGTACAAGCTCAACGCGCTGCTGCAGGGCGTGCCCTACGACAAGTCGCAGATCGAGGCCGGCACCGCGCTGTACGTCAGCAGCTGCGTCTTCTGCCACGGCGTGCCGGGCGTCGACCGCGGCGGCAACATTCCGAACCTGGGCTATTCGCCGCAGGCGACGATCGCCAACCTCGACAAGTTCGTGCTCGGCGGCGCGCTCGCGGCCAAGGGCATGCCCGATTTCACCGGTCGGCTGACGACGGCCGACGTGGAGAAGATCAAGGCCTTCATCCAGGGCACGGCTGACGCGATCCGGCCGAAGTAGGCTTTCAGAACGGCGCCTGCCAGCGCAACGCCAGCAAGGCGTTGCGCGCGGCGGCCGTCTCGAAGTAGCGGCCGTTGCCGTCGTTGACGATGACCGCGCCGGCATAGACGCGGTCGAACAGGTTGTCCAGCCGCGCCAGCAACGACAGCGTACCCGGCCCCAGCGGCAGGCTGTGGCTGAAGCGCAACCCGACCAGCGTGGCCGAGGACGAGAAGTCGGTGTTGCGGTCGTTGACCGGCATCTCGCCCTGGTAGCGCAGCTCGACGCCCAGTTCGGTGCTGGGCCACGGCCGCCAGGCCAGGTCGGCAAAGGCGCTGCGCGCCATGGTGCCGGCGATTCTGTTGCCCGCGGGCACGGTGACGCGGTCGGCCGGGCCACGGCAGGGCACGGCGGCGCAGGTCTGGAAGCTGTCGCGGTATTCGGCGTCCAGCGTGCTCAGCGCCAGTTGCCCGCGCCATGCCGCGACCGGCAACCACTGCAGCGCGAGCTCGGCACCGCTGCGCCGCGTGCGGCCCACGTTCTGGAACGCCGAGCGCCCGCCGGCGTTGGTCAGCACGCCGATCTCGTCGTCGGTGTCGGCGCCGAACAGTGCCGCCTGCAGCGCCAGGCCGATCGCGTCGTCGCGCCACTTGGCGCCGATCTCGACTTGGGTGCTGGTCTGCGGCTGCAGCGCGTTGTTGAAGCCGGCGCTGCCGTCGCTGCGGTAGGCCAGCTCGTTCAGCGTCGGCGACTCGAAGCCCTGTCCGGCACTGAGGTACAGGTTCCACGCCGCGCTGGGCAGCCACTGCAGCGCCGCCACCGGCGTGGTGTAGCCATAGCTGAGTGAACCGGAGTCGTCGCCGTTGGCCAGGTAGTGGTCCTGGCTGCGCAGGCGCAACCGGCCGCTGCGCAGCCCGGCGCTGGCCCACAGCGTGGGCGTGAGCTCGAACTCGGCCTGCAGGTACAGGTCGGTGCTGCGCACGCGGTTGTCCTCGTCGCGGCGCAGCGCGGCGCTGACCCCCAGCACCTGGTTGGCGCCGCTGCCGATGAAGTTCTCCCAGCCGCTACGGCGTTCGTTCTGCTGTTCGCTGGCCACCCCGGCGATCAGCCCGATGCGCTGCCAGTGCCAGCGCAGCCGGGCGTCGACGCCGCCGTAGTCGCGCTCGAAGCCGACCACGCCGCCGGGGTGGCGGGGGCTGGCCTGCGTGGCCGGCGGGATCGCCTGCCACTGCGTGACGTCGCGTTGCCCGCCGTACAGCGTGAGCACGCTGTCGCGCAGCGCACCATCGCCGAAGCGGTGGCGCCAGGTGGCGCCGCCTTGGGTCTGGCCGGTGGTCTTGCGCGTGTCGAAGGCTTCGGCCTGCGCCGTGGTCTGGTAGGGGTCGGCGTCGAACTGCGCGCGCGTCAAGCCCAGCGGATCCTGCGCCGGCTGGTTCACGCTGTTCAGCAGCAGCGTCGCCGTGTCCTGGTCGCCAACCCAGCCCAGTCGCAGGTTGCCCAGCGTGCGCTGCGCTGCGCTGTGCGGCCGCACGCCGTCGGTGTTGAACTCGCTGGCCTGCACCCGGATGTTCCAGCCGCCGGCCAGCAACGCCTGCGCGCCCAGCCGGGCTTGCCACACGCCGTTGCTGCCGACGTCGCCGTCGACCATGTGGGCATTGGTGCGGGGTGCGGCGCTGACCAGCGAGATCACGCCGCCGGAGTTGGCGCCGTACAGCGCCGAGAACGGGCCGCGCAGCACCTCGATGCGCTGCGCGCCGGCGATGTCGAAGTGCGACACCTGGCCCTGGCCGTCGGGCATGGTGGCCGGGATGCCATCGGTGTACAGCCGCAAGCCGCGGATGCCGAAGGTGGCGCGCGCGCCGAAGCCGCGCGAGCTGATCTGCAGGTCCTGCGCGTAGTTGTTGCGCAGGTTGGCGACCAGCCCGGGCACGCGGTTGAGCGACTCCGACAGGTTGACCATCGGCCCGGCCGAGCGCAACTCGTCGGCCTCGACGACGCTGACCGCATAGGGTGTTTGGAAGGCGCGGCGCTCGACGCCGCTGCCGCTGATCACCACCGGCTCGAGCTCGCCGGGCGAAGGCTGCGCGGCCGCCGTGCCTGCGGCCGCGGCCAGCGCGAGCGGCACCAGGGCGCGCCGCACCTCAGGCTTTCGACGACACCTTGTGGCGCATGAGCCGGCCCTTCTCGCGTTCCCAGTCGCGCTTCTTCTCGGTCTCGCGCTTGTCGTGCGCGGCCTTGCCCTTGGCCAGCGCGATCTCGACCTTGACCCGCCCGCCCTTGTAATGCAGGTCCAGCGGCACCAGCGTGAAGCCCTTTTGCTCGACCTTGCCGACCAGCCGCTTGATCTCTTCCTTGCGCATCAGCAGCTTCTTGGTGCGGTCGGCTTCCGGGTGCACGTGGGTCGACGCGCTGCGCAGCGCGTTGATGCGGCAGCCGATCAGGTACAGCTCGCCGTCGCGGATGACCACGTAGCCGTCGGTCAGCTGCACCTGGCCGGCGCGGATCGCCTTGATCTCCCAGCCTTGCAGCACCATGCCGGCCTCGTACCGCTCCTCGATGTGGTACTCGAAACGGGCGCGGCGGTTCTCGGCGATCGCGGGCATGGAAAGTGGCGAAGCAGCGTTGCGCTGCGCGCGCACCTCGCACAGCAGGCCGGGCAGCGGATGGGTGGTGCGCGGTGCCGCGGCCGCGGCACTGCCTAGAATCGATGCATTGTATGAAGCAGGTGACGAAGTCGGTTCTGCTGTGGTACTCGCCGCACGAGATGTACCGCCTGGTGACGGCGATCGAGGACTACCCCAGCTTCCTGCCGTGGTGCGACCGCGCGCAGATCGTCGATCGGCACGACGGCGGTGTCACCGCGCGTCTCGGGCTGGCCTACGCCGGCGTGCACCATGAGTTCACCACGCGCAACGAGCAGGTGGCCGACACGGTGGTGGTCGTCAAGCTGGTCGACGGCCCGTTCTCGGTGCTCGACGGCACCTGGCAGTTTCGCGCGCTGGGCCGGCCCGACGCGCCGGCGCAGGGCTGCAAGATCGAGTTCGACCTGCGCTACGCGTTCAGCAGCCGGCCGCTGGAGAAGGTGCTCAGCCCGGTGTTCGACCGCGTGGCCAACACTTTCGTCGACTCGTTCGTCGCGCGGGCCGAGGTCGTCTATGGCCGGCGCTGAACTGCAGGTCGAGGTCGTGTACTGCCCGGCACCGCGGCAGGCCGAGTGCGTGCCGCTGGTCTTGCCCGAAGGCGCCAGCTTGCTGGACGCCTTGGCCGCCAGCGGCCTGTGCGAGCGTCACCGGCTGGACCCGCACACGGTGTGCGCCGGCATCTGGGGGCGGGTGCAGCCGCCGCACACGCCGCTGCGCGACCAAGACCGGGTCGAGCTGTACCGGCCGCTGCGGATCGACCCGAAGGAGGCGCGCCGGGCGCGCCACCAGCAGCGGCGCCGCAAGCCCGCGCGCTGAAGTCTTGCTGCCGCAGCGCGCCGGGCGGCCTCAGCGGCACTGGCTGGCGATGGCCTCGCGCGCGCGCTGGGTTTCCGCCGCGCGCTGGGTGTCGTCGAGGATCTCGCGCTCGCCGTCGGCGCCGATGCGCGCGACGCGCTGGCCGGTGTCCAGCATCGCCAGTTGCTGGCGTGCACGTTGACAGTTGTCGGCGCGCACGGCGGCGGCCTTCTGTTCGTCGGCCTTGGCGCGCGCAGCCTGCTCCTGCTCGGCGCGCTTGCGCTGCTCCTGCAGTTGCGGGTCGACCGGGGCGGGCATGGCACTGGCCGCGCCCGCTGGCGCCGAAGCGGCGGCGGTTGCCGCCGGCCGCCGCACGACGACCTCGGGACGTTGCAGCACGTCCTTGTCGGGCACCTCGCGCGGCGGCGGGATGTCGCTGATGTGCACCTGGCCGCGGCTGTCGCGCCATTTCCATTGCGCCTGCGCGGCGGTGGCCAGCAGCAGGCACGCCAGCGCGATGCAGCCGAACGCGAGCGGCCGACGCGCCGTGGTGAAGGTGGAATGCATGCGCGCAAGTGTAGGCGCCGCGCGCCCGGCGCCGGGTGTGCAAGGCGTCACGCGCCGGCCCGGCAAGGGCGCGTCTTTATAATCCGCTTTTGCGTCAGGAGCCTCATTCATGCGCCTTCTTGGCAAAGCGCTCACCTTCGACGACGTGCTGCTGGTGCCTGCGTATTCGAAGGTGCTGCCGCGGGACACCAGCCTGGCGACCCGCCTGTCGCGCAACATCACGCTGAACCTGCCGCTGGTGTCGGCGGCGATGGACACCGTGACCGAATCGCGCTTGGCGATCGCCATGGCGCAGGAAGGCGGCATCGGCATCGTGCACAAGAACATGCCGGCGCAGCAGCAGGCGGCCGAGGTCGCGCGCGTCAAGCGCTACGAATCCGGCGTGCTGCGCGACCCGATCACCATCACGCCCGAAGTCACGGTGCGCCAGGTCAGGGAGCTGTCTAGACAGCACGGCATCTCGGGCTTTCCGGTGCTGCTCGGGCGCACCGTGGTGGGCATCGTCACCAACCGCGATCTGCGTTTCGAGACGCGCATGGACGCGCCGGTGCGCGACATCATGACCCCGCGCGAGCGGCTGGTCACGGTCGGCGAGCACGCCACCCTCGACGAAGGCAAGGCGCTGATGCATCGGCACAAGCTGGAACGCGTGCTGGTGGTCAACGCGGCCTTCGAGCTGTGCGGGCTGATGACCGTCAAGGACATCAACAAGCAGACCAACTTTCCCAGCGCCGCGCGCGACAGCTTGGGCAAGCTGCGCGTCGGCGCCGCAGTGGGCGTGGGCGAGGGCACCGAAGAGCGCGTCGAGGCGCTGGTCAAG
>CALBTN010000167.1 GCA_937967345.1 uncultured Rubrivivax sp.
ATCGAGGCCACCGCGTCGATGCGCAGGCCGTCGATGCCGTAGCGCTCCAGCCAGTACAGCGCGCTGCCGACCAGGAAGTTTTGCACCTCGGTGCGGCCGAAGTTGTAGATCAGCGTGTTCCAGTCGTTGTGGAAGCCTTCGCGCGGGTCGGCGTACTCGTACAGCGGCGTGCCGTCGAAGCGCACCAGGCCGTGCTCGTCGCTGGGGAAGTGCGCCGGCACCCAGTCCAGCAGCACGCCCAGCCCGGCCTCGTGCGCGCGCGCGACGAAGCGTGCGAAGCCCTCGGGTGCGCCGAAGCGTGCGGTGGGCGCGTACAGCCCCAGCGTCTGGTAGCCCCACGAGCCGTCGAAGGGGTGTTCGGTCACCGGCAGCAGTTCGAGGTGGGTGAAGCCCATCCACGCCGCGTAGGGCAGCAGTTCGTCGGCCAGTTCGTCCCAGCTGAGCCAGCGGTTGCCTTGCTCGACCTTGCGCCGCCACGAGCCCAGGTGCACCTCGTAGATGCTGATCGGTGCGTCCAGCGCGTTGGCGCGCTGGCGCGCCGTCGAGGCCGGCTGCGGCGGCGGCAGCGGCGCGACCACGCTGGCGCTGGCCGGGCGCAGCTCGGCTTCGCGCGCATAAGGGTCCACCTTCAGCGGCAGCAGTTGACCGTCGCGGTCGAGCAGCTCGAACTTGTAGCGCGCACCGGCATGCACGCCGGGCAGGAAGATCTCCCACACGCCGCACTCCCGCCGCAGTCGCATCGGGTGGCGCCGGCCGTCCCACTGGTTGAAGTCGCCGACCACGCTGACGCGCGAGGCGTTCGGCGCCCACACCGCGAACGCGCAGCCGGCCACGCCTTCGTGCTCGCGCGGGCTGGCGCCCAGGATTTCGAACGGGCGCAGGTGCGAGCCCTCGGCCAGCAGCCAGGCGTCGACCTCGCCCAGCACCGGGCCGAAGCGGTAGGGGTCGTCCAGCAGCGAGCGGCTGCCGTCGGCCCAGCGCACCTGCAGCCGGTAGGCGGCCTTGCCCGGCAACGCGGCTTCGAACAACCCGGCCAGGTCGCGCAGCGCCAGCGTGGCCAGCACCGATCCGCCGTCGCCGGGTGCGACCGCCGCCACCTGCATCGCGCCCGGCAGGAACACCGCCAGCCAGGCGCTGCCGTCGGGCTGAGCATGGGCGCCCAGCACGGCGAATGCGTCGCCGTGCCGGCCCTCGCGCAGTTGCTGGACGTCGCGTGGATCGAGCATCGTGTCAGTTCACCACGCGCCGCGGCTCGAGCCGCCAGATCTGCTGCGCGTACTCGCGGATCGTGCGGTCGGCCGAGAACATGCCCATGTTGGCGATGTTCAGCAGCGCCGAGCGTGCCCAGGCGTGCGGGTCGCGGAACCTGTCGTCCACCCGCGCCTGCGCCGCGACATAGGCGTCGTAGTCGGCCAGCAGCTGGTAGTGGTCGCCGCCCCACAGCAACGCGTCGACCACGTCGCGGTAGCGCCCTGGTTCGCTCGGCGAGAACGCGCCGCCGCCGATCGCCTGCAGCACCGCGCACAGCGCCGGGTTGGCGTCGTGGATGCGCAGCGGCTGGTAGCCGCCGTCGCGCAGCGCGGCCACCTGCTGCGCGTTGTGGCCGAAGATGAAGATGTGCTCGTCGCCCACGCACTGGCGGATCTCGATATTGGCGCCGTCGTCGGTGCCGATGGTCAACGCGCCGTTGAGCGCCAGCTTCATGTTGCCGGTGCCCGAGGCCTCGGTGCCGGCGGTGGAGATCTGCTCCGACAGGTCGGCCGCGGGCATGATGATCTCGGCCACCGACACGCCGTAGTTCGGCACGAACACCAGCTTCAAGCGCCCGCGCAGCCGCGCATCGTGGTTGATCACCGCGGCCACGTCGTGGATCAGCCGGATGATCTGCTTGGCCATGTGGTAGCTGGACGCGGCCTTGCCGGCGAAGATCACGGTGCGCGGCACCCAGTGGCCTTCGGGCGCGGCCAGCATCGCGTGGTAGCGGCTCACCACGTGCAGCAGGTTCAGCAGCTGGCGCTTGTACTCGTGGATGCGCTTGACCTGCACGTCGAACAGGCTCGCCGCGTCGACCGCCACGCCGGTGGCCGACTCGATGTAGGCCGCCAGCCGGCGCTTGCTGTCGAGCTTGATGGCCATGAAGCGCTCGCGAAACTCGGCCTCGTCGGCCAGCGCGCGCAGCCGCTGCAGCTGATCGAGGTCGAGCCGCCAGGCGCTGCCGATGCGCGCATCGAACAGCCGGCTCAGGTGCGGGTTCGAGTGCGCGAGCCAGCGCCTGGGCGTGACGCCGTTGGTCAGGTTGATGAAGCGCTCGGGCCACAGGCTGGCGAAGTCGGCGAAGATGGTCTGCACCAGCAGTTGCGAGTGCAGCGCCGACACGCCATTGACCTTGTGGCTGCCGACGATGGCCAGGTGCGCCATGCGCACGCGGCGCTCGCCGCTCTCGTCGATCCGCGACAG
>CALBTN010000168.1 GCA_937967345.1 uncultured Rubrivivax sp.
CCGCAGCACCGGCACCGCCGATCACCACGTTGCCCTGCGCCAGCGCGTAGATCTGGCCGTCCACGCCCTTCAGCGGCGTGGAGATCAGCGTGCCGCCGCGCAGGCTCTTGGCGTTGCCGATCGACGAGACGTTGACGTCCACCGCCTGCCCGGGCAGCGCATACGGCGGCAGCGTGGCGGTGACCATCACCGCGGCGACGTTGCGCGGCTGCAAGTTGGTGCCCGGCGGCACGGTGATGCCCAGCTGCTGCAGCATCGAAGTCAGGCTCTGGGTGGTGAACGGCACCGCGGTCGACTGGTCGCCGCTGCCGTCCAGCCCGACCACCAGGCCGTAGCCGCTGAGCTGGTTGGGCCGCACCCCGGCCACCGACGACAGCTCCTTGATGCGCGCGGCGTGCGCCGGCTGCGGCCACCACAGCGCGGCGCTGGCCAGGAAGAAGGCCAGCGCCACCCACCAGCGCAGCGTGCGCTCCTCGGCGTCGAGCGGCGGTGCGTGACGCTCGCGCGGCTCGCGGCCGAGCGGCGGGTGCGCGCAGGGCGCAGCGGTGTGGTTCATATCGGCAGGATGTTGAGGAAGAAGCGGCCGAGCCAGCCGATGGTCTGGGCGTCGGCCTGCTGGCCGCGGCCGCGGTGCTCGACGCGCACGTTGGCGATCTGCACGCTTTGCACCGTGTTGCCGGGGCGGATCAGCCGCGGGTCGACCTGGCCGGAAAAGCGCAGCACGTCGACGTTGCTGTTGACGCCGATCTGCTTCTCGCCGGCGATCAGCAAATGGCCGTTGGGCAGCACGTCGGTCACGACCACGGTGATGTTGCCGAAGAAGTCGTTGCTGCTCTCGGTGGCGCCCTTGCCGGCAAAGGTGTTGGAACTGCTGCCCTCGGCGGCGGCGCGGCTCAGCCGCAGCGGGTTGATGCCCGGCAGCGCCACCACCGACGCATCGACCTTGCCGCTCTTGTCGACCGAACTGGTCGACTTCTGCGTCGCCACCACCTTCTCCACGATTTGCACGTGCAAGGTGTCGCCGCGGTGGCGCGCGCGGTAGTCCTCGAACAGAGGGCGGTACTGCGCCGCCTGGTAGATCGCGCCGTTGGCCGCCACCGGCGGCGGCGCGGGCTGCGGCACGACGTAGGTCGGCTCGGCGACCTCGACGCGCGGGTTCATCGTCACGCAGCCGCCGAGCGCGGCGGCGCAGGCCAGCCACGCCAACCCGCCGAGCCGGCCGAACGCGCGCCTCACAGCTGCCCCAGCCGTGCCAGCATCTGGTCGGTGGTCTGAATCGCCTTGGAGTTCAGCTCGTAGGCGCGCTGGGTGGCGATCATCGCCACCAGCTCCTCGACCACGTTGACGTTGCTGCCCTCGACGTGGCCTTGCATCAGCGCGCCGCGGCCGTCGGCACCGGGCGCGCCGACCGCGGGCGCACCCGACGCCGCGGTCTCGAGGTACAGGTTCTGGCCGCGCGGCTCGAGGCCGCCCGGGTTGATGAAGGTGGCCAGCTGCAGTTGGCCCACCGCCTGCGGCGCGGCCTGGCCCGGCAGCGTGACGTTGACGGTACCGTCGGCGGCCAGGGTCACGCTTTGCGCGTTCGGCGGGATCGTGATGCCCGGCTGCAGCACGTGGCCGTTGGCGGTAACCACCTGGCCGGCGGCGTCGAGCTGGAACGAGCCGTCGCGCGAGTAGGCGGTGCTGCCGTCGGGCAACTGGATCTGGAAGAAGCCCTGGCCCTGGATCGCGATGTCCAGGTTGTTGCCGGTGTGCTGCAAGCTGCCCTGGCTGAAGTTGCGCGTCGCCGCCGACACGCGCGCGCCCAGCCCCACCTGCAAGCCGGTGGGCAGCTGGGTCTGGTCGCTGCTGGCCGCACCTGCCTGGCGCAGGTTGTCGTACATCAGGTCCTCGAACACGACGCCGCCGCGCTTGTAGCCGTTGGTGGCGACGTTGGCCAGGTTGTTGGCGATGGTGTCCAGCTTGAACTGCTGGCCTTCCATGCCGGTCTTGGCGATCCACAACGAACGGTTCATGCGCGCGGCTCCCGGTGCTTCGGGGCAGTGTCGGGCCAAGGCGGTGGCGCCGGCCGGATGAAAAGCGCGGGATTCTTGCGACTTCTTACATCGCCGCTTTGCGCCGCGAGCGGCCATCGATAGCGGGGCTCTTGATCGCCAACGCCTGTGACAGCCTGCCCCGGTTGCGCCGGGCAGACGCTGCTCACCACTCGCGCAGCTTCGCCCGCAGCCGCGCGATGCTCTGGCTGTGCAGCTGGCACACGCGGCTTTCGGTCACGCCCAGCACCGCGGCGATCTCCTTCAGGTTCATGTCGTGCTCGTAGTACATGCTCATCACGTACTGCTCGCGCTCGGGCAGGTTCTTGATCGCCTCGACCAGCGCCATGCGCATGCGCTGGTCCTGCAGCTGCGCCAGCGGGTTGTGATCCTCGCTGCCGACGTGGCGATCGAGGAAGTCGTCGTCGCCGTCGTCGCCGCTCATGTCCTCCAGGCACACCAGCTGCGTGCCGCGCACCTTGCCCAGCAGCTGCTGGTAGTCGGCCAGCTTCAGCCCCATCTGCTCGGCGATCTCGCCCTCGCTGGGTGCGCGGCCGAGCTTGTGCTCCAGCGTGTGCACCGCGGTTTCGATGCTGCGCTGGTGGCGCCGGTCGCCGCGGCTCATCCAGTCGCTGCCGCGCAGCTCGTCGAGCATCGCGCCGCGGATGCGCTGCGTGGCGAAGGTCTCGAACATCACGCCCTGGGCGGCATCGAAGCGCGTCAGCGCGTCGCTCAAGCCGATCATCCCCACCTGGATCAGGTCGTCCAGCTCGACGTTGGCCGGCAGCTTGGCGATCATCTGGTGCGCCAGCCGGCGCACCAGCGGGCTGTACTGCTTGATCATCGCGTTGGCGTCCAGGCGCCCCTTGGCGGTGTACATGGCTTGGCTGCTCCGAAGCAGTTGGGTTCAGTTCAGGCTCATCGCGCGCGCCGGCTCGCGCTCGCGCGGCGGCGGCGCCACCGCGTCGGCCGGCTCCGCCGCGTCGGCCGAAGGTTGCAGCTGCGCGGCCACCAGCGCGCCCAGCGCCACGCCGGGCGGATCGCGCACGTCGCTGGCCGGATCGACCGCGGCCCAGTCGTGCAGCGCCGCGCCCAGAAAGCTCTCGGCGCAGCTGGCCAGCCGCTGCGCGATCGCCGGTGCGCGGCGGCTGCCGGGTGCTGCGGCCAGCAGCAGGTCGTAGCTCATCAGGCCGCGGCGCAGCACCAGCAGCTTCATCGCGGCATAGGCATGGGTCAGGCTTTGCGGCTGCTCGCTGGCCAGCAGCAGCGGGCGCAGCGCGCGCCGCGGGTACAGCCGCGCCAGGTCGGCGGCGCTGGCGTGCACCAGCAGCACGCCGCACGACGGTGCGGCTTGCTGGGCGCGATCGAGAAAGCGCGCCGACGAACCGCGCGTGTCGACGTCGCGCAGCGGCAGGCCGCGCGCGGCCAGGTACGACACCTGCGCCGACAGCGGCTCGATGCACTCGCGCAGGTCCAGCGCGGCCAGCTCGTGCGGCGGCGGCGAGCTGTCGGCGGCATCGACCACCAGCGTGTGCTGGTCCAGCGCACTCAGCACCGTGGTCAGCCGCTCGAGCACCACGCCGCCGAAGGCGACGTGCGGGTTGGCCACCAGCGCGATGTGCAGCGGCGCGGCCGGCTGCGCCGCACCCGCGAACAGGCGGCGCAGGCCGTGCGCCTGGTCGGCCGGCGGCACGGCAGCGGTGTCGTGCATGGCAGCTGGCATGGCCTCAGAGTCTGTGAAGTAGTCCGGCGCGTCCGAGCGGGCGTGCGAGATGGTGTCGATCAAGGGCGAGCCCGGACCTGAGCCGTCCAGCGGGCTGCCCGCGTCTGGCGAGCGGCCGGGCCGCAAGGCCCGGTGCGGCCTGCCAGGCCACAGCGCCGCCGCAGCCCGGGCTACGGCGAGCATTTGCAACGACGAGCGCCGCCGTTCGGGGCGCTCGAGCGGGCGTGGCGGAATGCTTCACGGACTCTCTCAGGCCGACGCGCCATGTGCAGCGGCGTTGCCGCGCAGGCCGGCGAACACCAGCTTGACGTCGCCCGCATCCAGCCGCCAGGCCGGCGGCGGCGGGCTGCGCAGCGACTGCTGCACCAGCGCGGCCGCCGACAGCCGGTGCCAGTCCTCGGGCACGCGCTGGCCGTTGGCCACCGCCAGCACCTTCAGCCGCTGGCGGATCATCGCGTCCAGCGCCGGGCCGAGCTTCACCGCCTCGTCGACCTTGGACAGGATCACGCCGCGGCAGGTGTTGGCGCGGTAGGCCTGCAGCACGTCGTCGATGGTCTCGCCCTGCGCGGCGGCGTTGACCACCAGCAACCGGTTGACGCTGCGGTGCGACAGCATGTCCAGCAGCTCGCGCGTGCGCGCATCGCGCTGCGCCATGCCGGCGGTGTCGATCAGCACCATCTTCTTGCCGGCCAGCAGCTCGAGCAGGTCGTCGAGCGAGGCGCGGTCGTGCGCGGTGTGCACCGGCACGCCCAGGATGCGGCCGTAGGCGCGCAGCTGCTCGTGCGCCGCCATGCGGTAGGCGTCGAGCGTGATCAGCCCGAGGTTGGCGGCGCCGTGGCGGGTGGCGAAGGCCGCCGCCAGCTTGGCGGTGCTGGTGGTCTTGCCCACGCCGGTGGCGCCGATCAGCGCGAACACGCCGCCGCTGTCCTCGAGCGGCGCGTCGGCGTCGGCGCTGCACAGGTTGCGCTCGAGCACGCTGGCGGTCCAGGCGGCCTCGTCGCAATCGTCGGGCAGGCTGTCGGCCAGCTTGCGCGTCAGCGCCGGCGAGAAACCCTGGTCGAGCAACCGTTGCGTCAGCTGCGCCTGGCGCGGTTGGCGCTGCAGCTTTTCCATGAAGGCCAGCGCGCCGAAGCGCTTGTCGATCAGGCCCTTCATCGCGCGCAGCTCGTGCAGCAGCTCGCGGTTGGCCGCCGGCGGGCTGCGCTCGGCGCGGTCGCCAGGGCCGTCACGACCGTCACGGCTGTCGCGACCCTCCCGCGCGTCCAGCGCGTCGCGCGGCTCACGGC
>CALBTN010000169.1 GCA_937967345.1 uncultured Rubrivivax sp.
GCAGCACACGGCCGGGCTGGTCGGGCTCGCCGGCCTCGCCAGCACCGGCCTCCTGCACCTGCCAGTACAGGCCCGAGTACGGCCGGCTCCAGCGCGGGTCGCTCAGCCGCGCGGCATCGACCTGCGGCCGGCCGTCGGCGTCGGCGTCCAGGTTGGCCACCACCTGGTCGAGCTGCTGCGTCAGCGCGGCAACGAACTGGCGCTGCACATGCTGGCGGAACAACCCCGACAGCGCCCAGCCGGCCAGCAGCAACGCCACCGCCACCGCGGCCAAAGTGGCGCCCAGCAGCCGCCGGTGCAGCGACGGCGCTGTGGTGGTCCTGGCGTTCACCGTGCCGCCCGCGGTCCGGCGCACCGAACGCCGCACGACCGGCAGCAACCCGCTGCGCTCGCGTGAGGCTGGCGCGCCGCGCGCCGCGGCGCCGCTGATCGGCGGCGCCCGCTGCCGCTCATTCGCCCGCCGCCAGCCGGTAACCCATGCCGCGCACGGTGTCGATCGCCCCCGGTGGCAGCTTGCGCCGCAGCCGGCCGATGAAGACCTCGATCGTGTTGGAGTCGCGGTCGAAGTCCTGTGCGTACAGGTGCTCGGTCAGCTCGATGCGCGACACCGTCTGCCCCGGGCGGTGCATCAGGTAGGCCAGCAGCCGGTGCTCGTGCGCGGTCAGCAGCACCGGCTGGCCGTGCACGCTGACGCCGCCGCTGCGCGTGTCGAGTTCGATTGCGCCACAGCGCAGCAGCGGCGAGGCCAGCCCCTGCGCGCGCCGGATCAGCGCGCGCAGCCGCGCCAGCAGCTCCTGCGGGTGGAAGGGTTTGGTCAGGTAGTCGTCGGCGCCGGCGTCGATGCCGGCGACCTTGTCGTGCCAGGCGTCGCGCGCGGTCAGGATCAGCACCGGCATCGCGCAGCCGGCCGCGCGCCAGCGCTGCAGCACGCTCAGGCCATCGAGCTGCGGCAGCCCGAGGTCGAGCACCACCGCGTCGTAGGGCTCGGTGCCGCCCAGGTGCAGCGCGTCGATGCCGTTGTCGGCCGCGTCCACCGCGTAGCCGGCCTGCTGCAGCGCGCTGTGCAACTGGCCGCGCAGCGTCGGATCGTCCTCGACCAGCAGCAGCCTCACGGCGGTGCCTTTCGCGAGTGGCGCTTTTCCTTGGCCTCGAGCACCTCGCCGCTGCGCGCGTCGACCTCGAGCTTCAGCAACCGCCCGTCGGGCTGCAGCACGCGCAACTCATAGACCCAGCGGCCATCCTCGCGCTCGAGCTCGACCTTCAACACCTGCCCCGGGTGGCTGCGCTGCAGCCGCTCGAGCAGCACCATCAGCGGCATCACCTCGCCGGCTTGCAGCGCGGCGCGGGCCTGGTCCTGGTCAGAGCGCTCCCCGGCGCGCGGCGCGCTGGCCAGCAGCACCGCCGCGAGCACGGCGGCCGATGCTGCGATGCGAGTGAAACGCAAGCCGTGGCCCATGCGCCGATTGTCGGCGCGCGGCCTGAACCCACGATGAACGGCCGCGGCCGCCCTGAAAGCTCGGCTCAGCGTCAGCCGCGCAGCGCGGCGTCCAGCGCGCGCTCGAAGCTGGCGACGGTGCGGTCCGGGTTCTTCAGCTTGTCCAGCCCGAACAGCCCGATGCGGAAGGTCTTGAAGTCGGCACCCTCGTCGCAGGCCAGCGGCACGCCGGCGGCGATCTGCAGCCCCTGCTTGATGAAGGCCTGCGTGTTGTGGAAGTCGTCGCGCGCGGTGTAGCTGACGATCACGCACGGCGCCTGAAAGCCCGGCGCGGCCACGCTGGCGATGCCGCGCGCCTCGAGCAGCGCGCGCACGCGCGCGCCGATCTGCTGCTGCGCCGCCTTGGCCTGGGCAAGACCCATGGCCGCGGTCTCCTGCATCGCGTCGCGCAACTGCGCCAGACCGTCGGTGGGCAGCGTGGCGTGGTAGGCGTTCTTGGCCTGCTCGTGCGTTTCCATGATGGACAGCCACTTCTTCAGGTCCATCGAGAAGCTGGTGCTCGTCGTGCCGTCGATGCGCGCGCGCGCTTCGTCGCCCAGCATCACCAGCCCGGCGCAGGGCGTGCTGCTCCAGCCTTTTTGCGGCGCGCTGACCAGGATGTCGACGCCGGTGGCCTTCATGTCGACCCACATCGCGCCCGAGGCCACGCAGTCCAGCACGAACAACCCGCCGTGCGCGTGCACCGCGTCGGCCACCGCGCGCAGGTAGTCGTCAGGCAAGATCATGCCGGCCGAGGTCTCGACGTGCGGCGCGAACACCACGTCGGGCTTGAACTCGCGGATCAGCGCTTGCACCTCGGCGATCGGCGCCGGCGCGAATGCGGCCTGCGCACCCGCCTCGGCGCGCCGCGCCTTCAGCACGCGCGCTTCGCTCGGGATCGCGCCCATCTCGAAGATCTGGCTCCAGCGGTAGCTGAACCAGCCGTTGCGGATCACCAGCACCTTCTTGCCGCTGGCGAACTGCCGCGCCACCGCCTCCATGCCGAAGCTGCCGCTGCCGGGCACGACGATGCTGGAACGCGCGCCGTAGGCCTGTTTCAGCAGCGCCGACACGTCCTGCATCACGCGCTGGAAGCGCTGCGCCATGTGGTTCAGCGCGCGGTCGGTGTAGACCACCGAGTATTCGAGCAGGCCGTCGGGATCGACGTGGTTCAACAGTGCGGGCATGGTGGTTCCTGGTGAGGGCCGCACGCGGCGGCGGCGTGGCGCAGCGGCGTGCGGCGGCGGTCGGGCAACCCGGCGAGGTTAGCAGCGCCGCATGCCCGCCCCGGCGGTACAAGTGCATGCCCCTACCTAGAATGCGCCGCACCCCCCGCACTTGCAGGATCGCCGATGGACACCCGCACCCACCCGTGGCCGATGCGCCTGCAGCGGCTGCGCGACGAGCTGGCGCGCAGCGGCGTGCACGCGCTGCTGGTGCCCAGCAGCGACCCGCACCTGTCGGAGTACCTGCCGGCGCGCTGGCAGGCGCGGCAATGGCTGTGCGGCTTTACCGGGTCGATGGGCACGCTGGTGGTCGGCCGCGACCGCGCCGCGCTGTTCGCCGACGCCCGCTACTGGGTGCAGGCCGAAAAGCAGCTGGCCGGCAGCGGCGTGGAGCTGGTGCGCATCGCCTCGGCGGCGTCCAGCGCGCATCTGGACTGGCTGGTCGAGCAACTGCCGCGCGGCAGCGTGGTCGCGGTCGACGCCCAGGTGCTGGGCGTGGCCGCGGCGCAGGCGCTGCAGGCGCGGCTGGATGCCGCCGGCATCGCGCTGCGCACCGCGCCCGACCTGCTGCAGGCCGTCTGGCCCGACCGCCCGGCTCTGCCGCTGCAGCCGCTGTACGCGCACCGCGCGCCGCAGGCGGCGCAGCCGCGCGCGGCCAAGCTGGCGCAGCTGCGCGAGGCAATGGCGCGCCACGGCGCGAGCCACCATTTCGTGTCGACGCTGGACGACATCGCCTGGCTGACCAACCTGCGCGGCAGCGACGTCGAATACAACCCGGTGTTCGTCGCCCACCTGCTGCTGGACCTCACTGGCGCGACGCTGTTCGTCGGCGAACTCAAGGTCGGCGACGGACTGCGCGGCGAGCTCGCCGCCGACGGCGTGCGGCTCGCCCCCTACGGCGCCGCGGCCGCCGCGCTGGCGGCGCTGGGCAGCGGCGACGTGCTGCTGCTCGACCCCAAGCGCACGACGCTGGGCTTCAGGCAGCAGCTCGGCGCCGGCTGCCGCGTGGTCGAGGCGATCAACCCGAGCACGCTGCTGAAAAGCCGCAAGAGCGACGCCGAGGCCGAGTTCATCCGCCAGACCATGCTCGACGACGGCGCGGCGATGTGCGAGTTCTACGCCGGCTTCGAAGCCGCGCTGTCCAACGGCGAGCACCTGAGCGAGCTCGACATCGACCAGCGGCTGAGCGCGGCGCGCGCGCGGCGCAGCGGCTTCGTCGGCCTGAGCTTTGCCACCATCGCCGCCTGGCAGGCCAACGGCGCGATGCCGCACTACCGCGCCACGCCCGAGTCCTTCGCGCTGATCGAAGGCGACGGGCTGCTGCTGATCGACTCGGGCGCGCAATACCTGGGCGGCACCACCGACATCACCCGGGTCTGGCCGATCGGGCGGGTCACGCCGGCGATGCAGCGCGACTACAGCCTGGTGCTCAAGGGCATGATGGCCCTGAGCCGCACCCGCTTTGCGCGCGGCACGCCCGCGCCGATGCTCGACGCGATCGCGCGCGCGCCGCTGTGGCAGCAGGGGCTGGACTTCGGCCACGGCACCGGCCACGGCGTGGGCTACTTCCTGAACGTGCACGAAGGCCCGCAGACCATCAGCCGCACCACCCCCGATGCCAGCATGGCGATGGAGCCGGGCATGGTGACCTCGATCGAACCCGGCGTGTACCGCCCCGGGCAGTGGGGCGTGCGCATCGAGAACCTGGTGCTGAACGTGCCGGCGGCCACGCCCGAGGGCGACAGCTTCGGCGAGATGCTCGAGTTCGAGACGTTGACGCTGTGCCCGATCGACACCCGCTGCATCGATCGCGCGCTGCTGCGCGACGACGAGGTCGACTGGCTCAACGCCTACCACGCCACCGTGCTGGAACGCCTGGCGCCGCGCGTCACCGGCGCCGCGCTCGACTGGCTGCATCGGCGCTGCCGGCCGATTTGACACGGCCCGGCCGCAACCACCGCGGCTGACGCCGAGCCCGCCGCCATGGCCGATCCGCACGCGCTGGGCATCGACCTGGGCGGCAGCAAGATCGAGGCGGTGCTGATCTCGGCGCAGGGCCGCGAGCTGTGGCGCCAGCGCGTGCCCACACCGTCCGGCGACTACGAGGCCACCTTGCAGGCGATCGCCGCACTGGTGGGCCAGGCGCGCGCGGCGGCCGGCACCGCCTGCAGCATCGGCCTGGGCGCGCCGGGCAGCCTGACGCCGGCCGGGCGCATTAAGAACGCCAACTCGCTGTGCCTGAACGGCCAGCCGCTGCAGGCCGATCTGCAGCGCCTGCTGCACCAGCCGGTGCGCGTGGCCAACGACGCCAACTGCCTGGCCTTGTCCGAAGCCACCGACGGCGCCGCGGCCGGCGCGGCGGTGGTGTTCGCGGCGATCCTGGGCACCGGCGTCGGTGCGGGCATCGCGGTGCACGGCCGCGTGCTCAGCGGGCCCAACGGCTTGGCCGGCGAATGGGGCCACAACCCGCTGCCCTGGGCGGTGGCGGGCGCGGACCCGCTGTTCGACTGTTATTGCGGGCGGCAGGGCTGCATCGAGACGCTGCTCAGCGGCCCGGCGCTGGCGCGCGAGCACCGCCTCTTCGGTATCCGATCCGGCGCCGCGCCGGCAACGCCGGCCGAGCCAATTGGCGCCGCGCAGATCGCCGCTGCGGCCCGTGCCGGCGATGCCGCCTGCGAAGCCACGCTGCAGCGCTACTGCACGCGGCTGGCGCGCGCGCTGGCCGGCGTGATCAACCTGCTGGACCCCGATGTCATCGTGCTCGGCGGCGGCCTGTCGCGCATCGGCTTGCTGTACCAGCAGGTGCCGCGGCTTTGGCGGCAGTGGGTCTTTGCCGCGGGCGCCACCGATCCGGTGCGCACCCGGCTCGTGCCCAGCCAGCACGGCGACGCCTCGGGCGTGCGCGGTGCAGCCTGGTTGTGGCGCGATGCGCGGCAGGCGGGTCGAGCCATGCCGGGCTGATCCACGTCGGCCCGATCCATCCCGGCCGCGGCGTAAAGCGGCCGCTTGTGCCACAGTCGGCGGCGGGTGTTGCGCCCGACCGCAAGGAAATCGCTCATGCAGGCACTGGTCATCGGCGGCACCGGGCCCACCGGGCCCTTCATCGTCAACGGTCTGCTGGCGCGCGGCTGGCGGGTCGAGATCCTGCACACCGGCCGCCACGAGGTCGACGAGATCCCGCCGCAAGTGGGCCACATCCACGTCAGCCCGCACGACCCGGCGGCGCTGGCCGCGGCGGTGGGCGACCGGCGCTGGGACCTGTGCATCGCCACCTACGGCCGGTTGCGCGCCATTGCTGAAGTCTTCGCCGGCCGGGTCGGGCGCTTCATCTCGGTCGGCGGCGGGCCGGCGTACCTGGGCTACATGAACCCGTTCCTGCACCACCCCGAGGGCCTGCCCGCGCCCTTGGCCGAGGATGCCCCGCTGGTGACCGACCCGACGCAGGACGAGAAGGGTTTTCGCGTCGCGCGCACCGAAGAGGCGGTGTTTCGCCACCACCCCGACGCCACGCACTTTCGTTACCCCTTCGTCTACGGCCCGTACCAGGGCGCGCCGCGCGAGTGGATCGTGGTGCGGCGCGTGCTCGACCGGCGCCGCCGCATCATCCTGCCCGACGGCGGGCTGACGCTGGACGCCTACGGTTACGCCGAGAACATGGCGCACGCGGTGCTGCTGGCGGTGGACCAGCCCGAACGGGCGCGCGGCCAGATCTTCAACGCCGCCGACAGCCATGCGTTGAGCCTGCGCGACGTGGTCTGCCACGCCGCCCGCGCGCTGGACTGGGAGTTCGAGATCATCGACCTGCCGGCGGCCCTCGCACTGCCCGCGCGGCCCTTGCTGGGCCGCCCGACCACCAGCCACCGGCTGTACGACCTGACCAAGATCCGCTCGCGCCTGGGCTATCGCGACCTGGTCGCGCCGGCCGAGGCGGTGGCGCGCACCGCGCGCTGGCTCGCCGCGCATCCGCCACCGCCTGCCAGCGGCATCGAGGTGGAAGCCGTGCTGCAAGACCCCTTCGACTACGCGGCCGAAGACCAGTTGATCGAACGCTGGCAGCACTGCCTGGCCGGGCTGCAGATGCCGGCGTGGCCGACACCCCCCGGCTACGGCATGGCCTACAGCGGCCCCGGCGGCCGCCCGCGCAGCCAGGCGAGCTTCGCGCCGTAGCGCGGGCCGCGCACCAAACCCGCCGCGCCGCATCTGCCACACTTGGGCGCTCGAAGCAGCCAACGCGCGGCGCCAGCGACAACGGCGTTGCCCTACCCGATGCCTGGACTCGACGGACGGTTTGCACTGGTCACCGGCGGCACATCCGGCATCGGCGCCGCGACGGTGCGCGAGCTGCTGGCCCACGGCGCGCGGGTCATGATCGCCGACATCGAGGATGCCGCCGGCGCGGCCATGGTCGACTCGCTGTGCAGCGCGCACGGTGCCGGCGCCGCGCGCTACGTGCACGCCGATGTCGCGTTGCAAGAGCACGTGGCGGCGATGGTCGCCGCCACCGAGCAGGCCTACGGCCGGCTCGACGTCCTGGTCAACAACGCCGGCATCGGCAACTTCGGCGAAACGCCCGAGCTCGAGCCGCAGCAGTGGGACCGGGTGATCGGCGTCAACCTGACCTCGGTGTTCTACGCCTGCAAGTACGCGATCCCGCTGCTGCGCCGCCAGGGCTCAGGCGCGATCGTCAACATCGCGTCGATCTCCGGCCTGGCCGGCGACTACGGCTTCACCGCCTATGCGGCGTCCAAGGGCGCGGTGGTCAACTACACCCGCGCGCTGGCGCTGGACCACGCGCGCGATCGCATCCGCGTCAACGCGGTGTGCCCGGGCCTGATCGAAACGCCGCTGACCGCGCCCGCGCTGGACCTGCCGGTGTTGCGCCAGGCCTGGGCGGCCAGCGTACCGCTGAGCCGGCCCGGCCGGCCCGAGGAGATCGCGAAGGTGGTGCGCTTTCTCGCGTCCGACGACGCCAGCTACCTGACCGGCGCGATCATCCCGGTCGACGGCGGCCTGACCGCCTGGACCGGCCAGCCCGACACCGCCAGGCTGCTCGGCAGGGCCTGATCGTTCGAAGCTGCGCGACCGAGGCCGACCGCAGCACCGCCGTCGAGATTCCCGCCCGCGCCGATGTCGTGAAGGAGAACACCCGCGTGACGAAGATCGAAACCCGCCCCGACGGCGGTGAACTGTTGGCGCGCACGCTGAAGGCGGCCGGCGTGACCGAAGTCTTCGCGCTGCACGGCGGCCACCTGGAATCGTTCTGGCAAGGCTGCCTGCGCCACGGCCTGCGCCTGACCGACTTCCGCCACGAAGCCTCGGCCGGCCACGCGGCCGACGGCTATGCGCGCACCACCGGGCGGCTCGGCGTGTGCGCGGTGACGTCGGGGCCGGGCTTCACCAACGTCATCACCGCGATCACCAACGCCTTCCTCGACGGCGTGCCGGTGCTGTTCATCGTCGGCTCGCCGCCGCTGCGCGACGTCGAGACCAACCCGCTGCAAGGCGGCATCGACCAGGTGGCGATGGCGCTGCCCACCACCAAGTGGGCGCATCGCGTGATCCAGACCGAGCGCATCCCCGAGCTGACCGCGCAGGCGATCCGCACCTGCTTGAACGGCCGCCCGGGCCCGGTGCTGCTCGATGTCCCGATCGACGTCGCGCACATCCCGGTGGACGAAACCCGGGTGCACGCGGCCACCGGGCTGAACGTGCGCAGCGCGCCCGCGCCGGCGGCGCGCGACGTGGCCGCGATCATCGACATGCTGCGCAGCGCGCAGCGCCCGGCGATCTTCGTCGGCAACGGCATCCGCTTCGCCGCCGCCGAGGCCGAGTTGCGCCGCTTCGCCGAGGCCTGCGGCATTCCGGTGTTTTGCGGCGGGCACGGCTACGGCGCCCTGCCCTACGACCATGCGCTGTGGGGCAAGGACCTTGCGCACCTCGGCGCGCTGGCGATGATGAACCAGCCGGGCCTGGACGCGCTGCTGGTGGTGGGCGCCCGGCTCGGGCTGTTCACGGGCGGGCGCAGCCAGGCCATCGTGCCGCAAGGCATCCCGATCGCGCAGGTGGACTTGCATCCGGCCGAACTGGGGCGGCTGCGCGACGTCAAGGTCGCGGTGCTGGCCGACGCCCGCGAGACGTTTCGCGCGCTGGCCGATGCCGCGCAGCCGGTGGCGTGGCCCGACCGCTCGGCCTGGGCCGCTACCGCCACCGGCCTGAAGTCGATGGCGGACACGATGTTCGGCCCGGCCCAGCCGCAGCAGTCGCCGGCCCATCCGTACCACGTGATGCGCGAGCTCACCGCGGCGCTGCCGCGCGATGCGATCTACGTGCTCGACGGCGGCGAGACCTCGGCCTGGAGCCACATGGTGGTGCAGGCGGACGAAAGCTGCCAGGTCATCGGCGCCGGCTATCACGGCGCGCTCGGCGTCGGCCCCGGCATGGCGGTGGGCGCGCAGATCGCCCACCCCGGCCGGCGCGTGGTGCACATCACCGGCGACGGCGCGCTGGGCTTCAACATCCAGGAGTTCGACACCCAGGTGCGCCATGGCCTGCCGGTGCTGACGGTGGTGTGCAACAACCAGCTGTGGGGCATGTCGGCGCACGGCCAGGACCTGATCTACGGCCGCGCCCAGCGCACCATCACCGAGATCCCGGGCGCGTGTTATGCCGAGGTCGCCCGCGCCTTCGGCTGCCATGGCGAGCGGGTGCAGCGGCTGGCCGACCTGGGCCCTTGCTTGGCGCGCGCGCTGGCCGCCGGCAAGCCGGCCTGCATCGAGGTGATGACCGACCCCGAGGTGGTGCACCCAAGCATGCCGGCCTTGGTTGGCGTCGACAACCCCGGCCCCGGCGAGATCGTGATCCCCTACTACGACAACATCGTGCTGGGTTGAGGCGATGAAGCAGCTTCAGGTGTTCGACCGCGACGACGTGCGGCTGGTCGAGGTGGCGCCGCCCGCATGCGGCGCCGATGACGTGTTGGTCGAGGTCGCCGCCTGCGGCATCTGCGGCAGCGACCTGGGCTACATCCACAGCGGCGGGCCGGCCGGTCCCGCCGATGGCGCTGGGGCACGAGTTCGCCGGGCGCATCAGCGCGGTCGGCAGCGCGGTCGACGCCTGGGCGGTGGGCCAGGCGGTGGTGGTGAACCCGCTGGCCAGCGCCAACCTGATCGGCAACGGCGGCCCCGACGGCGCCTTCGCGCGCACGGTGCGGGTGCGCGACGCCCAGGTGCCGGGCACCGTGTTCGCGCTGCCCGATGCGGTGGCGCTGGAACGCGGCGCGCTGGCCGAGCCGCTCGCGGTGGCGTTCAACGCGGTGCGCCAAGGTGGTGCCGGCGCGCACACCCGGGCCGTGGTGCTGGGCGCCGGCCCGATCGGCCTGGGATGCGTGATCGGCCTGAAGCGCGCCGGCGTGCAAGACGTGGTCGTGCTGGACCGGGCCGCCCAGCGCCGCGAGACGGCGCGCCGGCTCGGTGCCGACCTCGCCTGCACCGAGATGGACGAAGCCTTCTGGCAGACCCTGGCCGAGCGCCACGGCAGCGCACCGTTCTTCGGCATGGCGCTGGCGGCGACCGACTTGTTCATCGACTGCGCCGGCGCACCCGGGCTGGTCGAAGCCGTGGTGCAGCGCGCCGCGCCCGCTGCGCGGCTGATGCTAGTGGCGGTGCACCAGCAAGCGGCGGCGCTGGACCTGACGCTGGTGATGGCCAAGCAGTTGCACTTGCAAGGCGTGCTGTCCTACGGCGACAGCTTTCCCGAGGCGATCGAGCACCTGGCGCGCCACGGCGATGCGATCGCACCCTACGTGAGCCACCGCCTGCCGCTGTCACGGATCATGGAAGCGCTGGCGCTTGCGGCCGATCCGCAGCGCTCGGCCAAGGTGCTGGTGATTCCCGATTGAACCGCAGCAAGGACAGGTGATGAAGCTCAGCGGCAACGGCCCCTTCCACGGCGTTCGCGTCATCGAACTGGCCAACGCGCTGGCCGCGCCCGGCGCCAGCGCCTGCTTGGCCGACCAGGGCGCCGACGTGATCAAGATCGAGCCGCCGGGCGTGGGCGACATCCTGCGCCACATGGGCGCGTCGCGAAACGGCGTGTCCAGTCTGTTCCAGCACTACAACCGCGGCAAGCGTTCGCTGGCGCTGAACCTGAAGCACGCGGAAGGCCAGGCCATCGTGCGCGCATTGGCCGCCGGTGCCGACGTGCTGCTGCACAACTTTCGCCCCGGCGTGGCCGAACGGCTGGGCCTGGGCTACCCGGCGCTGCGCGAACTGCGGCCGCAGCTGATCTACGTCGCGATCAGCGGCTTCGGCCACGAAGGCCCCTATGCGCACAAGGCCGCCTGGGACAACGTGGTGCAGGCCTTCGCCGGGGTGGCCCATTCGCAGGCCGACGCCGAAACCGGCGAGCCCACGCCGTACCAGCAGATCTTCGCCGACAAGTTGACCGCGCTGAGCGCCGCACAGGCCATCGGCGCTGCGTTGTTCGCGCGCGAGCGCGGCGCCGGCGGGCAGGAGATCCGGCTGGCGATGGTCGACGCGGTGGCCGCCTTCGTCTGGCCCGATACCTGCGGCGGCGCGGCCTTTGTGCAGCGCGACGGCGTGGTCGAGGGCCAGTCGCTGGCCAAGGGCAACCGGCTGGTCAGGTTTCGCGATGGCTGGGCGCAGATCGCGCCCACCGACGATGCATCGTTCCTGGCCACCTGCCGCATCCTGGGCGAGCCGGTGGACGGCGATCCGCGTTTCGCCACCTACCCGGCGCGCAACCAGCACGCCGAAGACGTGCGCGCGCTGTTCGGCCGGCTCTACACGCGCACCCCAGACATGCCGCTGGACGCCACGCTCGCCGCGCTGGAGGCGGCGGACGTGCCCTGCGCCAAGGCGCTGCGGGTGGACGAGTTGCCCGGCCATCCGCAGTTCCAGGCCAACGGCCTGTTCAGCGTCACCGACCACCCCCGCGCCGGCCCGATGCTCGGCCCGCGCACTCCGGCGCGCTTCAGCGCGACACCCGACGTGACCGGCCTGCGCGCTCCGGCGCTGGGCGAGCACAGCGAGCAGCTTCTCGCCGAGCTGGGCTGGGAAACTGCGGCGGCGGTGCTGCGCGAGCGCGGCGTGATCGGTTGATGCGCGCCGCGGCGCGCGCCGTCCGAAAGCAACGATCGGCGAGGATGTCCCGATGAAGCTGGCCCATGCGATGGCACTCGTGTTCGCTGCCCTGGCCGCGATTGCCCAGGCCGCGCCGGCAGCCTATGAGCCCGAGCTGCCGGCACTGGAGCTGCCGGCACTGGAGCTGCCGCCGTTTGCGACGCTGCCCGCTGCGTCCGCCATCAGCGCGACCACGGTCGGCGACATCACGTTCCCGACCCGCACCCCCTACGACTTCGACGTCCTGATCAGCCGCTACGCCAGCCTGCCCGAGCACCTTGGCATGGGCCGGCTGTACCTGCCGGCGGGCGCCAGCGCAGCCAAGCCGGCACCCGCGGCCGTCATCGTGCATGGCAGCGGCGGCCTCAGCCCGGGGCGCGAGAACGAATACGCCGCGCTGCTCGCGGCCAACGGCTATGCCGCGCTGGTCATCGACTACTACCGGCCGCGCGGCATCGTCGAGTCGACGCCGTATGTTGCCAAGACGCTCGGCGTCACCGAGTTCGATGCGGTGTCCGACGCCTACGCGGCGCTGCGCGTGCTCGCCTCGCACCCGGCGG
>CALBTN010000170.1 GCA_937967345.1 uncultured Rubrivivax sp.
GCCTGGGGTTGGCCAGCGCCTGGGTGATGGCGTCGATCTCGGCGGCCAGCAGCGGGCCGGCGCAGGCCACCGGCGCGAACCGGGCGATGCCATAGGTGCTGGCCTCGGCGCGGTGCGCGGTGCCGAAGGCGTCGTGCACGAAGATGTCGCACAGCGCGGCCAGCTTCTTCGCCAGCGCCTCGTCGTTTTTCTTCTCGCCCTTGTTCAGCCGGCAGTTCTCGAGCAGCACCAGCTGGCCGGGTGCGACGTCCACGCCGTCGACCCAGCCCGTGCGCAGCGGCACGCCGTTGGCATAGGCCCCGCCCAGCAGCTCGCCCAGGCGCTGCGCCACCGGCGCCAGCGAGTCCTCGGGCTTGAATTCGCCCTCCTTGGGCCGGCCCAGGTGCGAGCTGACCATCACTGCCGCGCCGGCGTCCAGCGCCATGCGGATGCACGGCAGCGACGCGCGGATTCGCGTGTCCTCGGTGATCTGGCCCGCGCCGTCCAGCGGCACGTTCAGATCGGCACGGATGAAAACGCGCCGGCCGGCCACCTTGCCGGCGGCGATCAGGTCGCTGAAGCGCAATACGTTCATGGTCGGGAAGGGTGAGGCGGAAGCGCCAAATTGTGACAGCGCGGGTTGCACGCCGGATGTGCGCCGTAGGCGCAGCCGAGGGCGGGACACAGCGGGACGCAGATGCCACCATGCAGCCACCCGGTGCCGCCAATGCCGCCGCGGCGACGGATGTGATGGCGGCGCGCCCTGAAAATTCCTCCATCCGGATAAACGCGAATCACACTCATCTGTGCTAAAAATACGGCCCAACGTGGGCGCCTCGCTGTCCGCGAGCGCTTGCCATCGTCGTGCACACCCACCGCCTGCCCATCCCGCTGAGCCCGCCGCCGGCCGACGCTGCGGCGCGCCGTCTGCCGCCGTTGCGCGACTGCAGCAGCGGCGCCGGCCTGGCGCCGTCGCAGCGCCGCGTGGTGGTGCTGGCGATCATTGCGCTGCACGTGCTGGCGCTGTGGGCGCTGCTGCAGGTGCAGGCGGTGCGCGACCAGGCGGTGCAGATCGTGCCGATCCTGGTCGACCTGCTGGCGCCACCGGCGCCGCCGACACCGCCCGCGCCGCCGCGGCCGCCCGAACCGGTGCCCCAGCCGGTGATCAAGCGCCAGCCACCACCCAAGCCGCGCCCGCTGCCGCCGGTGCCCGTGCTGTCGACGCCTGAGCCCGCGTCGGCCGAAAGTTTCGCCGTGCCGCCACCGCCGCCCGCGCCGGCCGAGCCGGCGCCACCGGCAGCACCGGTTGCGGCGCCGCCGCCGGCCCCGGCCGTTGCCGCGCCGCCGCCGCGGGTGCTGCCCGACACCGCGGTGCAGTACCTGGTGCCGCCGCAGGTCGAATACCCGCGGCTGTCGCAAAAGCGCGGCGAGACCGGGCAAGTGCTGGTGCGCGCCTACATCAGCACCGGCGGCGGTGCGCCGCAAAGCGTGGAGGTCGAGCGCTCGTCCGGCCATGCGCGGCTGGACCAGGCGGCGCTGGCCGCCGTGCACAAGGCGCGCTTCAAGCCCTATGCCGAAGCCGGCCGGCCGGTGGAAGGCTGGGCGCTGATCCCGATCCGATTCGAACTGGAGAAGTGAACATGGAAACCGGCGCCCTGGGCTTCGGCCATTTCATCGCCTACACCGATGGTGTGGGCAAGACGCTGCTGGCGATCCTGATCGCGATGTCGATCGCGTCGTGGGTGATCATCGCGGTCAAGGGCATCTCGCTGTACCTGCGCAAGGCGCACGGCGCGACCTTCCTGCAGCTGTTCTGGAACGCCACCTCGCTCGATGCGGTGGCGGCCGAGATCACCGCGCACGGCGCACGCGACCCGTTCTCGCACCTGACCGCGCACGCGATGCACGCCCAGGCGCACCACGCCAAGTACGGCGCGGCCAAGCTCGAAGAAGCCGGCAGCGCCAGCGAGTTCGTCACCCGCACCATCAAGAAGGTGCTCGACGAAGAAACCACGCGGCTGGAAAACGGCCTGTCGGTGCTGGCCACGGTGGGGGCGACCGCACCCTTCGTCGGCCTGTTCGGCACGGTGTGGGGCGTGTACCACGCGCTGGTGGCCATCGGCATGAGCGGCGCCGGCACGCTGGACAAGGTGGCCGGCCCGGTGGGCGAGGCGCTGATCATGACCGGCCTGGGTCTGGCCGTCGCGGTGCCGGCGGTGGTGGGCTACAACGCGCTGAGCCGCGCCAACCGCGTGCTGGCGGCGCGGCTCGACGCTTTCGCCTACGAGCTGCACACCTTCGTGTGCATGGGCCACGCGCTGGGCCACGGCAACGTCGCCGCCGCCAGCCCGGTGCAGCCGCTGCCGGCGGCACGCGCGGTCAAGCCGGCCGCGGCCTGAGCGCAGGAGCACGCCATGGCCTTCGCCAGCTTCGACTCCAAGAACACCGGCACGCCGATGTCGGACATCAACATGGTGCCGCTGATCGACGTGATGCTGGTGCTGCTGGTGATCTTCATCGTCACCGCACCGCTGCTGACGCAGGCGGTCAAGCTCGAGCTGCCCAAGGCCAGCTCGCAGCTCAACGAGCTGCGGCCCGAACGGGTCGACATCGCGGTTGACGCCAACGGCGTGCTGCACTGGAACGGCGAGCCGGTGACGCGGCCCGAGCTGCAGCAGCGCCTGGCGCAAGCCGCCACCGCCGCGGTGCAGCCCGAGCTGCAACTGCGCGCCGACCACAACGTGGCCTACCGCTACGTGGCGCAGACGCTGGCCGATGCCTCGAAGGCGGGCTTGAGCCGCATCGGCTTCGTCAGCGAGCCCGAATCCTCACCCTGACCGCCATTGGGCCTCGACCCGCGGTGCCCAGCGCCGCGGCGCGAGGCCGTCAGCTTCCACTGTCCCGCGCCAGCCCGCCTTTTGCCAGCCAGTGCGCCGCCCCACCCGAGGAGACCACTGTGACTCACGCCACATCGCAGCGCCGCCGCAAGCCGCGGCGCTTCAGAACCGACGCGCCGGCCGCTGAAGCCAGTGCGCGCCGGCTGCTGCCGCTGGGCGCGCTGGCGGCCGGCTTCGGCCTGATTCCGGCGCAGGCGCTGTCGCAGGTTCAGACACCACCCGCCCCGGCGGCCGCGGCGTCGGCCCCGGCCGCCAACACCGGGCGCGAAACGACGATGCCGGCGATCGCGGTCAAGGCCAAGCAGGAAAGCGACGCGACCTCGCTGCGCGCGACCACCACGTCGGTGGCCAAGGGCACGCAGGACGTGCTGGACGTGCCGCAGTCGGTGACCGTGGTGACCGAACGGCTGATGGACGAGCGCCGCGTCGACACGCTGAGCGAGGCGCTCAAGCTGATGGGCGGCATCAGCTTCCTCGCGGCCGAAGGCGGCGAGGAGGACATCCGGCTGCGCGGCTTTTCGATGTCGGGCGACATCTACGTCGACACGCTGCACGACCCGGCCTTCTACGACCGCGACACCTTCGGCTTCGAGCGCGTCGAGCTGCTGCGCGGTTCGGCGTCGATGCTGTTCGGCCGCGGCTCCACCGGTGGCGTGGTCAACCAGGTGTCCAAGCAGGCCTTCCTCGACAACGCCAACAACGTCAACTTCACCGTCGGCAACGAGGGCTTCTGGCGCTTCGTCGGCGACTTCAACATCCACGCCGGCGAAACCTCGGCGCTGCGCATCAACCTGATGCGCAACCGCGCCGACCAGAACGGCAACTTCATCGACAAGGAAGGCGTGGCGCTGAACTACCGCTACGGCGTGGGCACGCGCGACGAGTTCTTCGCCGGCGCGTACTACCTGCACAACGACAACGGCATCAACTACGGGCTGCCGTGGCTGCGCGCCAGCTCGACGCAGACCGGCAGCAACCCGTCGGGAATGATTCCGGGACTGAACCCGAACAACGTGTACTACGGCGCGCCCAGCGACTACAACGCCGGCCAGGCGGCCTACGGCACGCTGGGCTGGCTGCACCGCTTCGACGACGGCGGCGAGCTGCGCAGCACGCTGCGCTACGGCCAGTACGAGCGCGACCAGCGCGCCAGCGCGATCCGCTTCTGCCAGCGCACCACCAACCCGAACACCGGCGCGGTCACCAACCCCGACTGCCCGCCCACGCCGCAAGGCATGGACACCGTCAGCGACGCGACGATCCTGACGCGCGGCACCAACAACAAGGTGCAGGACATGGACACCACCTACCTGCAGTTCAACTACACCAACGTCTTCGACTGGTTCGGCGTCAACCACGAGGTGCTCGCCGGCATCGACCTGGCGCACGAGGACTTCGCCGGCTACAACACCAGCACACTGCCGCCGGGCGTGACGCTGAACAAGAACTCGCCGCGCACCACCCTGGGCACGCCGAACAACGGCTGGGGCTGGGTCGACGAAGGCCTGCGCATCAAGCGCCAGCAGTCGGCCTTCGACGCGCGCGCCGCCGGCGTGTTCGCGCAGGACCTGGTGCAGGTGGCCGAGCACTGGAAGCTGCTGGTCGGGTTGCGCTACGACTACTTCAAGGGCGACTACCAGACCTTCCAGACCGCATCGGGCGGCAATGTGCCGGTGGGCAGCGTCACCGCCGACCGCAGCCGCAGCGACGGCGAGTGGAGCGAGCGCTTCGGCGTGCTGTACCAGCCGCTGCCGAACGTCAGCTACTACGCCTCGTACGGCACCTCGTTCAACACCTCGGGCGACACCTACGCCTACGACCTGCCGGGGTCGAACACGCCGCCGGAGTCCAGCCGCAACATCGAGATCGGCGCGGCGATGATCCTGTTTGGCGGCAACTTGAACCTGCGCGCATCGATCTTCAACCTCACCAAGTACCACGAGCGCAACCGCGACTCGCCCGCCGGCACGCCGATCGAGGACTACCTGCTGTCGGGCGAGCGTCACGCCACCGGGCTGGACATCGACATCGCCGGGCGCATCACGCCGCTGTGGGAGGTGTTCGCGTCCTACGCCTGGATTCCCAACGCCAAGATCGACGTCGGCAACAGCGACGGCAGCACCCTGACCGGCGAACGCGTCGGCCAGCGCCCGTCGCTGACGCCGCGCAACAGCGGCTCGTTGTGGACCACCTACCAGGTGCTGCCGCAGTTGCGGCTGGGCGCCGGCATCACCGGGCGCAGCTCGCAAACGCCGAACCGCAATCCGCCGGGCATCGTCGCACCCAGCTTCATCACCGGCGACCTGATGGCGCAGTACGACTTCAGCGACCGCATCGCCTTCATGTTCAACGTCACCAACGTCACCAACCGCTACTACGCCGACACGCTGTACAGCGGCCACTACGTGCCCGGCGCGCCGCGCGCGGTATCGGGCACGCTGACGGTGCGCTTCTAGAAACCGCGCGTCCCGCCCCGCTGCACTTCAAGAACACATCACGCACATCCAACCATGCTGGTTCACATCAAGCAGGTGCTCACGCGCGACGAGCTGCGCGCGGTGCACGGCATCCTCGAACACGCCACCTGGGGCGACGGACGCGTCACCGCCGGAGTGCAGTCGGCGCTGGCCAAGAACAACGAGCAGCTCGACCAGCAGGGCGAGGCGTCCAAGGCGCTGCAGCCGATCGTGCTGCAGGGGCTGAACCGGCACATGGACTTCTTCTCGGCCGCGCTACCCAAGCGGGTGTTCCCGCCGCTGTTCAACCGCTACGGCGGCACGGCCAACGCCTTCGGCAACCACGTCGACAACGCGGTGCGTTTCATCCCCGGCACGCTCGGCGAGCGCGTGCGCACCGACATCAGCTGCACGCTGTTCCTTAGCCGGCCCGACAGCTACGACGGTGGCGAACTGGTGATCGAGGACACGTTCGGCGCGCAGCGCGTCAAGCTGCCGGCCGGCGACATGGTGCTGTACCCCGGCACCAGCGTGCACCGCGTCGAGCCGGTGACGCGCGGCCAGCGCGTGGCCAGCTTCTTCTGGGTGGAAAGCATGGTGCGCAGCGACGAGCAGCGCCGCATGCTGTACGAGATGGACCGCCACCTGATGCACCTGCGCCGCACGGTGGGCGAAGACGAGCCGGCGATCATCGGCCTGACCGGCATGTACCACAACCTGCTGCGCGCCTGGGCCGACATGTGAGCCGCCCGCGTGGGCGCGCGAGGAGCACCGACATGAGATTGACCCCCTTGATCGTGGCCGCGGCGCTGGGTGCCTGCGGCGCGGCGCTGGCGCAGGAGCACGCCGAGAAGTGCGAACCGATCCCGAAGGAAGAGTGGCGCCCCCAGGCCGAGCTGGAGCGCATGCTGACGAACAAGGGCTGGAAGATCGCCCGCGTGAAGATCACCAACGGCTGCTACGAGGTCTACGCGCGCGATGCGAAGAACGACAAGAAGGAAGTGTTCTTCCATCCGAAGACGCTGCAGCCGGTGACGGCGCCGCAGTAGCGGCCCACGGTCTTGCCGCTGCAAGAGCGCGGGCCGACACCGCGATGACAAACGCGCACGACGCAGCCGCTGCACGCCCCACGCTGCGCGTGTGGGACCCGCTGCTGCGGCTGCTGCACTGGGGGCTGGTCGCGGCGCTGCTGGTGTCGTGGCTGGGCACGGTGGTGCTGGCCGGCGCGCACCAGCCGGCGGGCTACCTGGCGCTGGGCATCGTCGCGCTGCGCCTGCTGTGGGGCTGGGCCGGCAGCCACTACGCCCGCTTCGCGCAGTTCGTGCGCGCACCGGCCACCACCTGGCACTACCTGATCGACGTGCTGCACCGGCGCGAGGCGCGCTACATCGGCCACAACCCGCTGGGCGCGTACATGGTGCTGGCGTTGCTGGGCTGCGTGCTGGGGCTGGCCTTTACCGGATGGCTCTACACCAGCGACGCGTATTGGGGCGACGCCGCGGTCGAAGCCGCACACGTCGGCCTGGCCTGGGCGCTGCTCGCGCTGGCGTGCGTGCATGTCGGCGGCGCGATCTACACCGGCCGGCGCCACCGCGAGTCGCTGGTGCGCGCGATGGTGAGCGGCCGCAAACGCGACGGCCCCTGAGCAGGCCTCAGGAGCCGTGCGCGGCGCCCTTGCCGCCGGCCGGCGCGTCGCCATCGGCGTGGGTCTCGCCGCTTTCGCGCAGCGCCGCCTTGCCGGCCAGCGCCGTGCCGCCGCCGAGTTGCGGTGCCACCGCGTCGATCTTGTTCTCGCGCATGTAGTCGTTCATCTCGCGCCAGCCCTCGAACACCGCGGCGCGATCGGCCTTGCGGTACAGCGCGTAGCAATCCTCGATCGCCCGCCCAGCGTGGCGGCAGGCCGCGCCGATCGCCTTGCCGTCGGCCTGGCGGCGTTCGGCCAGAACCTGCGCGGATTCGATGCCGAGCATGTCGCAACCCGCGACGAGCGCGGCGGCGGCCAGCATGGTCAGTCTGAGCAGCGCGGTCATGTCGCTGCATATCGGCCGCACCGCGCGGCAACTTGAACCCGCGCGCTGCGGCAGCGGCCCGGCGCTCAGCCGCCGCTGTGCGAGCGCAGCCACTGCGCGCCGGCCACCCGGCGCGCACCGGGGCGCTGCAGTTCGATCAGTTCCAGCGCATCGCTGCCGCAGGCGATCAGCGGTGCCCCGGACGGCGCGCGCGACAGCGTGCCGGGCACGTCGGCCGGGCCGCGGTGCAGCGCGGCGCGCCACAGCTTGACGGTCTCGCCGCGCCACTCGAAGCTCGCGCCGGGAAAGGGGTCGAAGGCGCGCACGCGGCGCTCGATCAGCGCGGCGTCGTCGCGCCAGTCGATCAGTGCCTCGGCCTTGCCGATCTTGTGCGCGTAGCTGATGCCGTCGGCCGGCTGCGGCGTGCGCGTGGCGCCGCCGCCGGCAAGCTCGCCCAACACCTGCAGCATCGCCTCGGCGCCCAGATCGGCCAGCCGCGCGGTCAGGCTGGCGGCGGTGTCGTCGGCGCGGATCGGCAGCGACTGCACGCGCAGCACATCGCCGGTGTCCAGCCCTTCGTCCATCTGCATGATGCACACGCCAGTCTCGGCATCGCCGGCCTCGATCGCGCGCTGCACCGGCGCGGCGCCGCGCCAGCGCGGCAGCAGCGACGCATGGATGTTGATGCAGCCCAGGCGCGGCAGCGCCAGCACCCAGGCCGGCAGGATCAGGCCATAGGCCGCCACCACCAGCAGGTCGCAGCGGGCCGCCTGCAGCGCGCGCTGCGCGGCAAGCGCGTCCGGCGCGAAGCGCCCGTCCAGCCGCAGGCTGCGCGGCTGCGCCAGCGGCAGGCCGTGTGCCAGCGCCAGCTGCTTGACCGCCGAGGCCTGCAGCTTCAGGCCGCGCCCGGCCGGACGGTCGGGCTGCGTCAGCACCAGCGGCAGCACGCAGCCGGCGTCGAGCAGCCGCTGCAGCGCCGCCGCGGCGAACGCCGGCGTGCCGGCAAAGCCGATGCGCAGTGCGCGCAGCGCCGGCGCTGCGCGCCGCGGCTCAGGCACGCTCGCGCTCGCGCTGGCGCTTGAGCAGCTTGGTGCGGATGCGGCCGCGCTTGAGCGCGCTCAGGTAGTCGACGAAGACCTTGCCCAGCAGGTGGTCCATCTCGTGCTGCACGCACACCGCCAGCAACTCGCCCGCCTCCAGCGCGATCGGCTTGCCGTCGCGGCCGAGCGCTTGCACCTTGATGCGCGCGTGGCGCGGCACCGCGTCGTAAATGGTCGGAACCGACAGGCAGCCCTCTTCGGCCACCACCACCTCGTCGCTGCGCCAGACGATGTCCGGGTTGATCAGCACCAGCGGCTGGTCGCGCTTGTCGGACACGTCGATCACCACCACGCGCTCGTGCACGTCGACCTGGGTGGCGGCCAGACCAATGCCCTCGGCGTCGTACATGGTGTGCAGCATGTCGTCGACCAGGCGCTGAATGCGCGCGTCGACTTGCGCGACCGGGCGTGCGACGGTGTGCAGCCGCGGATCGGGATAACAAAGGATGTTCAGCAAGGCCATCGAGCAAGTCCCGCCGCGAGGCGTCGGCAGCGCACCTCGCGCGCGCCGTGACAGGTGTCACGCGCGCCAGCGGCGCGGGCCGGATTCGTTACGACATCAACGGTTTATGGGCAGAATCCGAGAAACGGTTCGAGCATTCGGCCCGCGCTTGCGCTAAGGTGTGACGAGGCCGAGGAATGTCCGAACACATGGCGAGATTGTGGCACCCGCCCGGGGCTTCAAGGTCCGCCGGGAGCTTCACCCAATGAACCCACGCACCTTTCGTCGCCGCCATGGCGTGCTGGCCGGGCTGTGCGCCGGCGCCGCATTGCTCAGCGCAGCAGTCTTTGCCGAACCGAACTTCCCGGTCACGCCGCAGCAGCGCAGCACCGCGCAGCAAGTCGCGCACGCCGGGGTACCGCTGTCCGAGCTGGCGCCCGGCGCACCCGATGCGCACACGGTGCAACCCGGCGACACGCTGTGGGACATCTCCAAGCTGTTCCTGAAGAGCCCGTGGCGCTGGCCCGAGCTGTGGGGCATGAACCTCGACCAGGTGCGCAACCCGCACCTGATCTTCCCCGGCCAGGTGCTGGTGCTCGAGAAGTCGGGCGACCGCGCCCGGTTGCGCGTCGCGCAGTCTGGCGGCACGACGCCGCAAGGCACGGTGCGGCTGTCGCCGCGCGTGCGCAGCAACTTGCTGGACAGCGGCGCGATCGGTTCGATCCCGCTGCACCTGATCGGGCCGTTCCTGACCGAGGCGGTGATCTTCAGCGATGACGAGCTGAGCCGGGCGCCGCGCATCGTCGCCGCCCAGGAAGGTGCGGTCGCGATGGCGGACGGGCAGCTCGCCTACGTGGTGGGCGATCTCGGCGAGGCTTCGGGCTACCGGCTGTTCCGCGAGCCGCAGCCGCTGCACGACTTCGACACCCACGAGTTGCTCGGCTACGAGGCCCGCTACGTCGGCACGGCCGAGTTCGTGCGGGCCGGCGCCGAAAGCCTCGACCCGGGCGGCCGCCCGGTGGTGGTGCCGGCCACGGTGTCGATCCAGTCGGTGCGCATGGAAGCCAGCATCGGCGACCGCCTGGCGCCGCTGCCGACGCGCGATCTGGACGCCTATGCACCGCACCACCCCAGCACGCCGATGTCCGGGCGCGTGCTGCAGATCTACGGCGACGCGCTCAGCGCCGGCCAGAACCAGATCGTCGCGCTGAACCGCGGCGCGCGCGACGGCGTCGAGCGCGGCCACGTGCTGGCGCTGTGGCGCCAGGGCGAGCGCCGCGTCAAGCAGATCGACGGCCAGCGCACCGACCTGCAGATGCCCAACGAGCACAACGGGCTGCTGTTCGTGTTCAGCGTGTTCGAGCGCACGTCGTACGCGCTGATCCTGTCGGTGAACGTGCCGGTGTTCCCCGGCGACGCCTTCACCCAACCCTGACCGCGCCGCAGGCACAGAGGCCGGCGTGCTCGACGCCGACGAGTTCGCCACCTGGCTGCAGTTGCTGGAGGTGCCCGGCGTGGGCCGCGACGCCGCGCGCCGGCTGCTGGCTGCCTTCGGCTCACCCGCCGCCGTGCTGCAGGCCTCGGTCGCTGCGCGCGGCCGCGTTGTCAGTGCGGCGGTCGCCCAGGCACTCGATCGAGCGCCCGAAGGCTTCGCGCAGCGCCTGCAGGCAGCCAGCGGTTGGCTCGACGGCGGCGAGCGACGCGGTGTGCTGACGCTGGGCGACGCCGATTACCCGGCGCTGCTGCTGCAAACACCCGACCCGCCGTTGTTGCTGTACCTGCAAGGCGATGTCCAGCTGTTGCAGCGGCGCAGCCTGGCCATCGTGGGCAGCCGCAATGCCAGCGCCCAGGGCATCGACAACGCGCGCGCTTTCGCCGCCCACCTGAGCCGACAGGGCTGGGCCATCGTCTCGGGGCTGGCCGTGGGCATCGACGCCGCCGCGCACGAAGGCGGCTTGGACGGCACCGGCGGCACGGTGGCGGTGGTCGGCACCGGCCTGGACCGGGTGTACCCGGCGCGGCATCGCGCGCTGGCGCACCGCATTGCCAGCGCCGGGTTGCTGATCAGCGAGTTCGCGCCGGGAACCCCGCCGCTGCGCGAGAACTTTCCGCAACGCAACCGCATCATTGCCGGGTTGACGCGCGGCACGTTGGTGGTGGAGGCTGCGCTGCAATCGGGTTCGCTCATCACCGCACGCCAGGCCGCCGAGTACGGCCGCGAGGTGTTCGCGGTGCCGGGTTCGATCCATTCACCGCTGTCGCGCGGCTGCCACACGCTGCTGCGCCAAGGTGCCAAGCTGGTGGAAAGCGTCGATGACATCCTCGACGAGTTGCGCACCGACGGCGCCGCCACCACCCAGCCTGCCGGTACGCCGGCCGCAGCGGGCACCGCGCCGACGCTCGCACCCGCCGACCCGCTGCTGCAGGCGCTGGGCCACGACCCGGTGACCCTGGACGCGCTGGGCGCACGCACCGGCTGGAGCGCTCGAGAACTGAGCGCGCGGCTGCTCGAACTCGAGCTCGACGACCAGGTCGCGCGCCTGCCGGGCGGCTTGTACCAGCGCCGCAGCCACGGCTGAAGGCTGGTCCGGCCGCCGCCGGCGCCACGCGGACGGCTGCGCTATAGTGACGGCCATGTTCGACGTTCTGGTTTACCTGTACGAGAACTATTGGCGCCCGGACGCATGCCCGAGCCACCAGCAGCTGTCGCGAAAGCTGTCTGCGGTCGGTTTCGAGAGCGACGAGATCCAGGACGCGCTGAAGTGGCTCGACGGCTTGGCCAGCACGGCCCAGTCCTGCAGCGGTGCCCAGGGCGCGCACAGCATGCGGGTTTACACGGCAGCCGAGCGCGAACTGCTGGGTGACGACTCGATCGGTTTCATCAGCTTCCTCGAATCGGCCGGCGTGCTGCCGCCGGCGATGCGCGAGATGGTGCTCGATCGCGCCGCGGCGATCGGCGAAGGGCCGCTGCCGCTGGACGACCTGAAAATCATCGTGCTGATGGTGTTCTGGAGCCTGGGCGAAGAGCCCGATGCGTTGATCCTCGACGAGCTTTTCGTCGCACCGGAAGAACGCCTGATTCATTGAGCTTCGGACGATTCCGAAGCGCCGGACCGGCCATAGGTTCAAGCCGTCGCCCCGGCCGGCGGCAGGCACGCAGCGTCAGTTCAGCAAGCGCGACGGGTCGACATCCAGCTTGGCCAGCGCGCTGCGGGTCGCGCGCACGGTCAGGGCCTCGTCCTGCGCCGGAAGCAGCAGTCCGGCCTGAAGGAACGACGCCAGCCGCTTGCGCTGGAACAGCACGCAGCGCCCCTGCGGCGTGACGAACATCGACAGCTGCTTGCGCATGCCCAGCCAGGCCAGCTGCACCGCTTCGTTGCGCCCGCGGTAGTCCAGCATGTACCAGCTGCCGACCTGCAGCTCGCGCGCCCAGGCCAGCATCGCCGGCGTCGGCATCGAGCCGCCTTCGAGCACCACTTCCAACTCGCTGCTCTGGTGACCCGACAAGTCGAGCACCA
>CALBTN010000171.1 GCA_937967345.1 uncultured Rubrivivax sp.
GCTGCGTGCTGCGCTGCGTGGAGTGCCCGCCGGTGGGCGGCGACACGATGTGGGCGAACATGGTGCTGGCCTACGACAAGCTGCCCGAGCACATCAAGACGCAGATCGCCGGGCTGCGCGCGCGCCACAGCATCGAGGCCAGCTTCGGCGCCGCGATGGCCACCGGCAAGCGCCTGGTGCTGAAGGCGCAGTTCCCCGACGCCGAGCACCCGGTGGTGCGCACCCACCCCGAGACCGGCGAGAAGATCCTGTTCGTGAACGCCTTCACCACGCACTTCACCAACTTCCACACCCCCGAGCACGTGCGCGTCGGCCAGGACTACACCCACGGCGGCTCCGACCTGCTGCGCTACCTGATCAGCCAGGCCTTCATCCCCGAGTACCAGGTGCGTTGGCGCTGGAAGCCCAACTCGATGGCGATGTGGGACAACCGTTCGACACAGCACTACGCGGTGATCGACTACCCGGCGTGCCACCGCAAGATGGAACGCGCCGGAATCATTGGCGATGCGCCGTTCTGAAACCCTCGTTCTTCTCCAACCCCAAGCCTTCTCCAACCTCAAGCCACTTTCGCAAAGGCCCCACCATGAACTTCCTCGACGGCTCGCTGTTTCCCGAGAACCACGAAAAACTCGTCATCACCGCGGCCCCCTACGGCCCCGAGTGGATGCCTTCGGACTTCCCGGAAGACATTGCGGTGACGATGCAAGAGCAGATCCAGAAGGCGGTCGACTGCTACAACGCCGGCGCCACCGTGCTGCACCTGCATGTGCGCGAACTCGACGGCAAGGGCAGCAAGCGGCTGTCCAAGTTCAACGAGCTGATCGCCGGCATCCGTGCCCGCGTGCCCGATCTGATCATCCAGGTCGGCGGGTCGATCAGCTTCGCGCCGGAAGGCGAAGGCGAGGTCGCCAAGTGGCTGTCCGACGACACGCGCCACATGCTGGCCGAACTGAAGCCCACCCCCGACCAGGTGACGATCGCGATCAACAGCAACCAGATGAACGTGGTCGAGCAGATGAACGAGCGCGACATCGCCGGCACCTCGCTCGCCGACCCGGCCAACTACCGCGCCTACCGCGAGATGACCATTCCGGCCGGCCCGGAGTGGGTCGAAGAGCACATCCGCCGCCTGAGCGCCAACGGCATCCAGACGCACTTCCAGCTGGCCAACATCACGCAGCTCGAGACCGTCGAACGCATGATGCGCAAGGGCGACTGCAACGTGCCGCTGATCCTGACCTGGGTGGCGATCGGCGGCGGCTTCGACGCGCCGAACATCTACAACCTGGCCAACTTCGTGCGCGCGGTGCCCGACGGCGCGGTGCTGACGCTGGAGACCAGCATGCTCAACGTGCTGCCGCTGAACATGATGGCGATCGCGATGGGGTTGCACGTGCGCTGCGGCATCGAGGACAACATCTGGCAGCAAGACCGCAAGGCCAAGATGAGCAGCGTGCGCCAGATCGAGCAGCTGGTGCGCATCTCGAAGGAATTCGGCCGCGAGGTCGCCAACGGCAAGGAAGCCCGGCGCATCTACCGCATCGGCGAGTTCTATGCCACGGCCGACGAGGCGCTGGCAAGGAACGGCTTCGCGCCGAACCGCCGCAACGGCCAGCGCGGCTTCCTGCAGCGCGCGGCCTGAGTCGCGCCGCGCGCCGCCACGCCCTCCCACTCCCTCTGCCGGGCCGTTCAGGCGGACCCGGTGGCCCCGGCCGCCGGGGGGGGCCGGCGCGCGCCCGTCTCCAACCGAATTCGACAATGTCATGAACCCGACCCCGAAGTCACGCTGCCGGCTGCCGCTGTGGGCCGCCGTGTGCGCCATCGCCGCCGCGCCGCTGGCGGCGATGGCCTGGACCCACAAACCGGTGAAGGTGCTGGTGCCGGCGCCGGCCGGCGGCACCGCCGACATCGTCGCGCGCGTCGTTGCCGATGCGCTGTCGGCCGAGATCGGCCAGCCGGTCATCGTCGAGAACAAGCCGGGCGCCGGCGGCGCGATCGCGGTCGAAGCGCTGAAGGCCGCGCCGGCCGACGGCCAGACGATCCTGATCGCCGCCAGCAACATCCTGACCGAGGTGCCGCTGGTGATGAAGACCCGCTTCGACCCGGTCAAGGACGTCAAGCCGGTGACGATGGTAGGCCGCGCCAGCATGGTGCTGGTGGACTCGGCCAGCGTGCCGGCCCACGACCTGAAGGGCCTGGTCGGCTACCTGAAGACGCACGACGGCGGCCAGGGCAGCTTCGCCTCGTACACCGCCGGCACCAGCTCGCACTACGCCGGGCTGATCTTCGCGAAGAAGGCCGGGCTGGACCTGACGCACGTGCCGTTCCCCGGCTCGCCGGCGGCGCTGCAGCAGGTGATGGGCGGCCAGGTCGACATCATGTTCGACGGCGTGCCGACCTCGCTGCCGCTGATCAAGGGCGGCAAGCTCCAGGCCTTCGGCGTGGCGTCCAAGACGCGCTCGGTGCACCTGCCCGACGTGCCGACGATGGCCGAGCAGGGCTGCCCCGACATCGAGTTCAGCAACTGGGTCGGCACCGTGGTTTCGGCCAGGCTGTCGCCTGAAATGGTTGCCAAGATCAATATCGCCACACTGAAGGCGGTGATGTCGCCGAAGGTGCGCGACCGGCTGATCGCCGCCGGCTTCGAGCCCTCGGTCAGCGAAAGCCCCGACAAGCTGGCGCAGATGGTCAAGAGCGACTACGAGCGCAACGCCCGGATCGTCAAGGCCTTCGACATCCGGCTGAACCAGTGAGCACGACATGAGCGACGTCACGGTATTGATCGTCCCCGGCCTGCGCGACGCGGTCGCGCAGCACTGGCAGACCCTGCTCGAAGCGAAGCTGCGCGCGTCGGGCCGGCCGGTGGTGGCGCTGCCGCCACCGGGACGCGAAGATCTGCAATGCGCGGCGCGCGTGGCGGCGATCGACGCCGCGGTGCAGGCGATCGCCGGGCCGATCGTCATCGTCGCGCACAGCGCCGGCTGCGTGATGGTCGCGCACTGGGCTCAGCTCAAGCGCCACCGCATCCGCGGTGCGCTACTGGCCGCGCCGGCGGACTTCGAGCTGCCGATGCCTGCGGGCTACCCGACGCTGGATCAGCTGCGCGCCGGCGGCTGGCTGCCGGTGCCGCGCAGGCCGCTGCCGTTTCGAAGCATCGTCGCCGCCAGCAGCAACGACCCGCTGGGTGATCACGACCGCATCGCCGAACTGGCCGAAGCCTGGGGCAGCAAACGCGTCGACCTCGGTGCGGTGGGCCACCTGAACCCGGCTTCGGGCTACGGCGAGTGGCCGCGCGCCGAGGCCTTGATCGCCGAACTGGCGTTGCCGCGAAGCCCGGTGCCGGTAGACCCCGCCATCGAATCGTGAGCCGCCGGATTCGCGTCACGCCGTCAAGCCGCGCGCCGGAGCGCGCCGGCAGCGTCGGCGAGCGGCCCGTCTGAGGCCCATCCGCAGGAGAACTTCATGTCCAAAGCCATCCGCTTCCACCGTCTCGGCGGCCCCGAGGTGCTCGAGCTCGACAACGTCGAAGTCGGTGCGCCCGGACCCGGCCAGGCGCGCGTGCGCCACACCTATGTCGCGGTGAACTTCATCGACGTGTACTTCCGCACCGGGCGCTACCCGACGCCGCTGCCCAGCGGCCTGGGCAGCGACGCCGTCGGCGTGGTCGAGGCCGTGGGCGAGGGCGTCACCGACGTCAAGGTGGGCGACCGCGTCGGCTACCTGCTGGGCCCGCAGGGCGCTTATGCCGACGTGCGCGTGATGCCGGCCGAGGTGCTGATCCCGCTGCCGGCGGAGGTGTCCGACGAGAGCGCGTCGGCGCTGATGATGAAGGGCATGACCGCGCAGTACCTGTTCCGCCAGGTGTTCCCGCTGCACGGCGGCGAAACCATCCTGTACCACGCGGCGGCCGGCGGCGTCGGGCTGGTGGCCTGCCAGTGGGCGCGCGCGCTGGGCGTGACGATGATCGGCACCGTCAGCACCGAGGCCAAGGCCGAAGTGGCGCGCGCGCACGGTTGCGCGCACACCATCGTCACCGGCGGCATGTCGCCCGAGCAGATGGCGGTCGAGATCCCGAAGCGCGTGCGCGAACTCACCGCTGGCCAGGGCGTGCCGGTGGTCTACGACTCGGTGGGCAAGGACACGCTGATGGCCTCGTTGGGCAGCCTGCGCCCGCGCGGCAGCTTAGTCAGCAACGGCACCAGCTCGGGCCCGGTGGTGGTCGACAGCACGCTGCTGGCGGTGAAGGGCTCGCTGTGGATGACGCGCCCGGCGATGATCCATTACGCCACGCCGCGCGCCCACATGCTGGCGATGGCCGACGAGCTGTTCGCCCTGGTGCGCGCCGGCAAGATCGTCGGCGAGCCCAAGCAGCGCTTCGCGCTGGCCGATGCGGCCGAAGCGCACCGCGCACTCGAATCGCGCAGCACGGTGGGCGCCACCGTGCTGGTGCCCTGACGGCCCTGCCAGACCACCGGAGAGCGTCGTGGCCACCTACCTGCCCAGCTCGGCGAACGCGTCCGATACCTACGTCACCGGCCGCGGCGCGGCCTGGTTCGCCTTCGCGATGACGCTGGCGCTGATGCTGTTCGACTACGTCGACCGCCAGATCATCGTCTCGCTGTTCCCGCACATGAAGACCGAGTGGGGACTGTCGGACAAGCAGCTCGGCGCGCTGGTGTCGATCGTCTCGGTGACGGTGGCGCTGGGCGCGCTGCCGGTGGCGCTGATCGCCGACCGCGCCAGCCGCGTCAAGAGCATCGCCGTCATGGCCACCGCCTGGAGCCTGGCGACGATCTCGTGCATGTTCACGCGCAACTTCGGCCAGCTGCTCGCGGCGCGCGCCGTGGTCGGGCTGGGCGAGGCCGGCTACGGCTCGGTCGGCGCGGCGCTGATCTCGAGCGTGTTCCCGGCGCGGCTGCGCGGAGCGCTGCTCGCCGCCTTCTTCGCCACCGCCTCGGTGGGCTCGGTGCTGGGCGTGCTGCTGGGCGGCTTCATCGCTGCGCACTGGGGCTGGAAGGCGGCCTTCGGCGTGGTCGGCGTGCCCGGGCTGGTGCTGGCGCTGCTGTACCTGAAGGTGCGCGACTACAAGACGGTGGCGCTGACGCCCAAGCTCGACGCCGCCACGCGCAGCACCGGCAGCACGGTGGCCTATGTCGTCAGGTCGATGGCCCAGTCGCGCACCATGCTGTGGGTGTGCCTGGGCGGGGCCTCGCAGCTGATCGTCGTGTCGGCGATCTGGTCGTGGCTGCCGAGCTTCCTCAACCGCTTCCACGGCCTGGAGCCGCAGCCAGCCGCGGTGAAGGCGGCGCTGGTGGTGCTGGTCGGCGCACTGGGCAGCGTGATCTGGGGCACCGTCACCGATCGCATGGGCGCGCGCCGCCCGACCCACAAGCTGTTCACGATGGCGGTGTTGTGCCTGCTGTCGGCGTTCGTGATCGTGCCCACCTTCGCGGGCACCGGCGGCACGGCGCTCGGGCCGCAGTTCGCGCTGATCGCGCTCGGCGGCTTCCTGATGACCTGCAGCGTCGGCCCGGTGACGGCGATCGTGATCGACGTCATCCACCCCGGCGTGCGCGCCACGGGCGCCTCGGTGCTGGCGCTGTTCCAGAACCTGTTCGGCCTGGCCGCCGGCCCGTTCATCGTCGGCGTGCTGTCGGATGCGCTCGGGCTCGACGTCGCGCTCACGCTGATCCCGGCGGCGAGCGTGTGCGCGGCGGTCTTCTTCATGATCGCCTCGCGCAGCTACGAAGGCGACATCGAGCGCGTCGCGGCGGTGGCGGTGGAAAGCGAGGCGCCGCCGGCGCCGCCGCCGGCTGCGCCCGCCGTCGCCGCGCGCTGACCCCATCTGTCCAAACTTCAAGCAAAGGTGATGTTCATGAACGGTTCGATGATGCAGCAGCCGCTGCTGATCTCCACGCTGCTGGTGCACGCCGAGCGCCACCACGGCGAGCAGGAGATCGTCTCCAAGCGCGTCGAAGGCGACATCCACCGCTGCACCTACCGCGACCTGGCCGAGCGCTCGCGCCGCGTGGCCAACGCGATCAGGGGTTTGGGCGTCAAGTTCGGCGACCGCGTCGGCACGCTGGCCTGGAACGGCTACCGCCACATGGAGCTGTACTACGGCGTGTCGGGCTCGGGCGCGGTGCTGCATACGCTGAACCCGCGGCTGCACCCCGACCAGGTGGTGTGGATCGCCGACCACGCCGAGGATCAGGTGCTGTTCTTCGACCTGAGCTTCCTGCCGCTGATCGAGGCCGTGGCCGGACGCGTCAAGACGATCAAGCACTTCGTCGCGCTGACCGACCGCGCGCACATGCCGGCGCCGGGCAAGGTACCCAATCTGCTGTGCTACGAGGATCTGATCGCCGAGGCCTCGCCCGACTTCGACTGGCCGAGCTTCGACGAGAACACCGCCTCGTCGCTGTGCTACACGTCGGGGACGACCGGCAACCCGAAGGGGGCGCTGTACAGCCACCGCTCGACGCTGCTGCACACCTACGCCGCGGCGCTGCCCGACTCGCTGTCGGCATCGGCGCGCGACGTGATCCTGCCGGTGGTGCCGATGTTCCACGTCAACGCGTGGGGCCTGCCGTACGTCGGCTGCATGGTCGGCGCCAAGATGGTCTACCCCGGCCCGTTCCTCGACGGCAAGAGCCTGTACGAGCTGTTCGAGAGCGAGGGCGTCACCGTCTCGGCCGGCGTGCCCACGGTGTGGCAGGGGCTGCTGACGCACGTCGAGGCGGGCGGCTTGAAGTTCAACACGATGCGGCGCACGATCATCGGCGGCTCGGCGTGCCCGCCGGCGATGATGGCGGCGTTCCAGCAGAAGTACGACGTGCAGGTCCTGCACGCCTGGGGCATGACCGAGATGAGCCCGCTCGGCACGGCGTGCACGCTCAAGCCCAAGCACCTGACGATGAGCGCCGAGCAGCGCATGGCGGTGCAGGCCAAGCAGGGCCGCGCGGTCTTCGGCGTCGACATGAAGATCGTCGGCGGCGACGGCAAGGAGCTGCCGATGGACGGCAAGGCCAGCGGCGAGCTGCTCGTGCGCGGGCCGTGGATCATCGCCAACTACTTCAAGGGCGAGGGCGGCGATCCGCTGGTGAAGGACGAACAAGGTCAGGGCTGGTTCCCCACCGGCGACGTCAGCACCATCGACGCCGACGGCTACATGCAGATCACCGACCGCGCCAAGGACGTGATCAAGTCCGGCGGCGAATGGATCGGCTCGATCGACATGGAGAACATCGCGATGGCGCACCCGGCCGTCGCGATGGCGGCGTGCATCGGCGCCAAGCATCCGAAGTGGGACGAGCGCCCGCTGCTGGTGGTGGTGCCCAAGCCCGGCGCGCAGCTGACGAAGCAGGAACTGCTCGGCTTCTTCGACGGCAAGATCGCCAAGTGGTGGACACCCGACGACGTGGTCTTCGTCGAGTCGATCCCGCTCGGCGCGACAGGCAAGATGCAGAAGAACAAGCTGCGCGAGCAGTTTGCCGGCTACAAGCTGCCGACGGTGTGAACCCGCGATGACAGCGCTGTCGATCCGCGCCGGTAGCGACCGCGTGCGTTCACTCTTTCCCGGCGTGCTCGCCTGCGCAGTGGTTGGCGCCGCCGCCAGCTTCCTGTCCGAGCACTACGGCGCGCCCGTGATGTTGTTCGCGCTGCTGCTTGGCATGGCGATGAACTTCCTGTCGGGCGACGGCAATGTCTGCCAGGCCGGCATCGAGTTCACCGCACGCAGCGTGCTGCGCTTGGGCGTCGCGCTGCTGGGCTTGCGCATCACGGTGGGGCAGATCGCCGCGCTGGGCTGGGAGCCGGTGGTGATCGTGGTGGTCTGCGTCGCGCTGACGATCGCGGTGTCGATGCTGGTGGCGCGCGCGATGGGCTTCAACACGCTGTTCGGCCTGCTCAGCGGCGGCGCCACCGCGATCTGCGGCGCCTCGGCGGCGCTGGCGCTGGCCGCGGCGCTGCCGGCGCATCCGGGCAAGGAGCGCGCGACGTTGTTCACCGTGGTCGGCGTGTCGGCGCTGTCGACGCTGGCGATGATCGTCTACCCGATGCTGGCGCAGGCGATCGGCCTCGATACCCGGGCCGCCGGCGTCTTTCTCGGCGCCACCATCCACGACGTGGCGCAGGTGGTTGGCGCGGGCTACAGCATGTCCAGGGAAACCGGCGACGTCGCCACTTTCGTCAAGCTGATGCGCGTGGCGATGCTGGTGCCGGTGATCGCCTTCGCGGTGTTGATCACGCGCAGCCGCAGCGGCGAAGCCGAAGGCCCGCGCCCGCCGCTGCTGCCGGGCTTTGCGGTCGGCTTCGCACTGCTGGTGGCGATCAACAGCAGCGGCTGGTTGCCCAGGCCGCTGACCGAGGCCGGCAGCGAGTTCTCGCGCGCTTGCCTGGTCGCGGCGATCGCCGGCATCGGCATGAAGACGCAGCTGAAGGAGCTGGCCGCGGTCGGGCTCAAGCCGGTGGTGTTGATGCTGGGCGAGACCGTGTTCCTGGTCGCCCTCGCGCTGGCGCTGTTGCGCGGCCTGGCCTGAGCCAAATGCGACTGCACGCGCGGCTCGTCAGGCCCGGCCTCGACCGCATTGGCGTAGACGGCGAGCGCTTGACGGCGCGCAACCGGCCGCTCGGCCGCGGCGGCTACAACGCGGGCAGCACCCGGTGGCACGCACGAGGTTCGCTTGGCCGTCCACGTCCCCTTCGACCTGCGCTACGAACTCGACGTCAAGGCGGCGTTCGCCGAGGTCTTCGCGGTGCTGGCCGACGTGCCCGCGTCGGCCAGCCATTTCCCGCGCCTGCACCGGCTGGTCGACCTCGGTGACAACACCTTTCGCTGGGAGCTGGAACGGGTCGGCACCGAGCAGGTCCACCTCCAGACAGTCTACGCGTCGAAGTACGTTGCCGACCGCCGCAAAGGCACGGTCGTGTGGACGCCGGTGGACGGCGTGGGCAACGCGCGGGTCGCCGGTAGCTGGACGATCGCCCGGCGCAAGACCGGCACGCAGCTGGTGCTGAAGCTGCATGGCGAGCTGGTCGTGCCGCTGCCGGCGCTGATCAAGCCGATCGTTGCGCCAATCGTGCTCGCCGAGAACCAAAGGCTGATCGAGAAGTACCTGGTCAACCTGGCGCGACATTTCGGCGGCCGGGTCTGACACCGCCGCGGCCGGCAGCCATAGCGCATCGCCGCGAACCGCGCGCGCGGCTGGCTGCGCTCGCCCGCACCGCGGCGTGGGCACAATGGCCGCGTGAAGGCGCTCAGCTGCGGCATCCTGGTGCTCAACCGGCGCAGCGAACTGCTGCTGTGCCGCGCCACCGGCACCTTGCGCTGGGACATCCCCAAGGGCGGCGGTGATCCGGGCGAGACGCCGCTGCAGACCGCGCTGCGCGAGACTGCCGAGGAGTGCGGCCTGCGGTTCGCGCCCGACGAGCTGCTGGAGCTGGGCCGCTTCGCCTACCGGCCCGGCAAGGACCTGCACCTGTACGCCGCGTTGCGCGATGGCGTCGATGCGTCGGCCTGCCGCTGCCGCAGCCACTTCACCGACCTGTGGGGCCGCGTTCGTCCGGAGATGGACGCTTTCGAGTGGACCGCCTTCGAGCGCGTGCCGCGGCGCTGCGCGCGGCGCATGGCCGCGCTGTTGACGCACACGCTTTCGCTGCCGCAGTTGCTGCTTCGGCTGCAGCGGCATGCGGCGCCCGGCGAGGTGTATTCTCGACCGCGCGGGGAGGACTCGGCGATGGAACCTGGTACCCACAGTCTGCGTAACCTGTTCGAGCAGCTCGGCCTGCCGTCCGAGCAAGCCGAGGTCGAGCGTTTCGTCGCCAAGCACCGGCCGCTGGATGCCGCCATCGCGCTGGCCGACGCCGCGTTCTGGAGCGCCGCGCAGGCGCAGTTCCTGCGCGAGGAGGTCGAGGACGACGCCGACTGGGCCGAGGTCGTCGACCAGCTGAACCTGATGCTGCGCGGCTGAGCCGTCGCGCCGCCGCGCCCGGAGCAGGCAGCCTGCAGCCGCAGCCCAGCGACGGCGCGCGCTACCGCGCCAACCTGCAAGGCGAGATCGACGGCGCCGCGCTGTACCGCGCGCTGGCGCAGGCCGAGCCCGATCCGAACGTCGCCCGGATCTACCTGCGGCTGGCTGCGGTCGAGGACGCGCATGCCGAGCTGTGGCGCAAACGGCTCGCGGCACTCGGCGGCGGGCCAGGCCCGATGCGTCCGGGCTGGCGCAGCCGCACGCTGGCCTGGCTGGCGCGGCGTTTCGGCCCGGACGTCGTGCTGCCGGTGGTCGACACGCTGGAGCGCGCCGACAGCCGCCACTACGACGTCCAGCCCGAGGCGGTCGCGGCCGGGCTGCCGCAAGCCGAGCGCTCGCATGCGCGGATGCTGCAAGCGCTGAGCGCGCGCAGCGCCGCCGGCGTGCCCGGCAGCGTGCTCGGGCGCATCGAGGGCCGGCACCGCAGCGGCGGCAACACGCTGCGCGCCGCGGTGCTGGGCGCGAACGACGGTCTGGTGTCCAACCTCAGCCTGGTGGCCGGTGTGGCTGGCGCGGCCAGCGATACCCGCACCGTGCTGATCACCGGCCTGGCGGGGCTGCTGGCCGGCGCGTGCTCGATGGCGATGGGCGAATGGCTGTCGGTGACCAGCGCGCGCGAGCTGTACCTGGCGCAGATCGCCGCCGAGAAGGCCGAGCTCGAAC
>CALBTN010000172.1 GCA_937967345.1 uncultured Rubrivivax sp.
GCTGGTCAAGGCCGGTGTCGACGCGATCGTCGTCGACACCGCGCACGGCCACAGCGAAGGCGTGATCGAGCGCGTGCGCTGGGTCAAGCGCAACTTCGCGCGGGTGGACGTGATCGGCGGCAACATCGCCACCGGCGCAGCCGCACTCGCGCTGGTCGAGGCCGGCGCCGATGCGGTCAAGGTGGGCATCGGGCCGGGATCGATCTGCACTACGCGCGTCGTCACCGGTGTGGGCGTACCGCAGATCATGGCCATCGATTCAGTGGCCAAGGCCATCGCCGACAGCGGCGTGCCGCTGATCGCCGACGGCGGCATCCGCTACTCGGGCGACCTGGCCAAGGCGATCGCCGCCGGCGCGCACAGCGCGATGATGGGCAGCGCCTTCGCCGGCACCGAGGAAGCTCCCGGCGAAGTCGTGCTGTACCAGGGGCGCAGCTACAAGAGCTACCGCGGCATGGGCTCGCTCGGCGCGATGCAGCAGGGCTCGGCCGACCGCTACTTCCAGGAAGGCGCCGCCGACGGCAGCGTCGGCACGGCCAAGCTGGTGCCCGAGGGCATCGAGGGCCAGGTGCCGTACAAGGGCTCGCTGGTGGCCATCGTCTTCCAGATGGCCGGCGGGCTGCGCGCGTCGATGCACTACTGCGGCTGCGCGTCGATCGCCGACATGCACGAGCGCGCCGAATTCGTCGAGATCTCCAGCGCCGGCATGCGCGAAAGCCACGTGCACGACGTGCAGATCACCAAGGAAGCGCCGAACTACCGCAGCGAATGACGGCGCGAGTTTGCGATCAGGCCGCGCGCCAGCGGCCCGAGGGGAGGTCTTGAGCAACACCCCCACGCCCGAGTCCGCGGCGCCGGCGGCGCCCGGGCGCCAGCCGGCGATGCCGTTCATCATGCTGACGGTGCTGATCGACATGGTGTCGGTCGGGCTGATCATCCCGGTGCTGGCGCCGCTGGTGGGCACCTTCACCGCGTCACCGCGCGACCAGGCCTTCTGGTATGGCGCGGTCACCATCGCCTTCGCCATCGCCAACTTCTTCGGCGCGCCGATTCTCGGCCGGCTGTCCGACCGCTTCGGCCGCCGCCCGGTGCTGCTGCTGGGTTTTTGCGGCCTGGCCTTGAGCTTCATCGGCACCGGACTGGCCACCGCGTTGTGGGTGCTGCTGGTGGTGCGGCTGTTCAGCGGCGCGATGCAGGCCAACATCGCGGTGGCCAACGCCTACGTCGCCGACATCACGTTGCCCGAGCAGCGCGCGCGCTCGTTCGGCTTGCTCGGCGCGATGATCGGCCTGGGCTTCATCCTCGGGCCGGTGCTGGGCGGCCTGCTCGGCGGCATCAGCCTGCAGCTGCCGTTCTTCGTGGCCGGGGGCTTGGCAGTAGTCAACTGGCTTTACGGCTTCTTCGTGTTGCCGGAGTCGCTGCCGGCCGAGCGGCGCCAGCCCTTCGTGCTGGCCGAAGCCAACCCGGTGGCGTCGCTGCGCGGCCTGGCCGCGCTGAAGGGGGTCGGTGCCTTGGTCTTCGTGGTCGGCTTGAGCGGGCTGGCGCAGTACATGACGCACACCAGCTGGGTGCTGTACACCACCTTCAAGTTCGGCTGGGGGCCGACGCAAAACGGCTGGTCGCTGTTCGCGATGGGGCTGATGGCGGCGCTGGTGCAAGGCGGGTTGATGGGCCGGCTGGTCAAGCGCTTTTCCGCGCAACGGCTGGCGGTGGTCGGCCTGCTGTCATCCAGCATCGGTTTCGTGCTGTGGGGCCTGGCCACGCAGGGCTGGATGATGGTCGCGGTGATCTTTGCCAACGTGCTGGGCTTTTGCGTGCAGCCGGCCTTGCAAAGCCTGATCGCCAACGCCGCCGATGCGTCGTCGCAGGGCCGTACCGCCGGCGCCGTGGCGTCGCTGAACAGCATGATGGCGGTGCTGTCGCCGGCCATCGCGGCACCGCTGCTCGCGCTGGTGGCGGGGCTGCCGCAGGGCGATTGGCGCATCGGCGCGCCGTTCTATTTCTGCGCGCTGCTGCAGGCTGCGGCGATGGTGGTCGCGCGGCGGCACTTCGTCCGCCAGCGCGAGCGCGCCGCCGCCGGGGCGACGCTGGCCGGCTCCGCGCATTGACCCACGGGCGATCAACCCATGCACGACAAGATCCTGATCCTGGACTTCGGCTCCCAAGTCACGCAGTTGATCGCACGGCGCGTGCGCGAGGCGCGCGTCTACTGCGAGATCCACCCCAACGACGTGTCCGATGCCTTCGTGCGCGAATTCGCACCCAAGGGCGTGATCCTGTCGGGCAGCCACGCCAGCACCTACGAAGACGAGAACCTGCGTGCGCCCGGCGCCGTGTGGCAGCTGGGCGTGCCGGTGCTGGGGATCTGCTACGGCATGCAGACCATGGCCGCGCAGCTCGGCGGCGGCGTCGAGTTCAGCGACCACCGCGAGTTCGGCTACGCCGAGATGCGCGCGCGTGGTCACACCAAGTTGCTGCAGGGCATCGAGGACTTCGCCACGCCCGACGGCCACGGCATGCTGAAGGTGTGGATGAGCCACGGCGACAAGGTCACCGCGCTGCCGCCGGGTTTCAAGCTGATGGCCAGCACAACAAGCTGCCCGATCGCCGGCATGGCCGACGAGGCGCGCGGCTACTACGGCGTGCAGTTCCACCCCGAGGTCACGCACACGCCGCAGGGCAAGGCGCTGCTCGAGCGCTTCGTGTTGGGCATCGCCGGCGCTCGGCCCGACTGGGTGATGGGCGAGCACGTCGACGAGGCGGTGGCCGCGATCCGCGCGCAGGTAGGGGCAGACGAGGTCATCCTCGGCCTGTCGGGCGGCGTCGACTCCAGCGTCGCCGCCGCGCTGATTCAGCGCGCGATCGGCGATCAGCTGACGTGCGTGTTCGTCGACCACGGCCTGCTGCGGCTGAACGAGGCCCGGCTGGTGATGGACATGTTCGTCGGCCAGCTGCACGCCAAGGTGGTGCACGTC